>SKPU01000029.1 GCA_007119335.1 Syntrophomonadaceae bacterium | reverse complement strand
TATAAAAGAAGATGTAGAAGAAGAAACTGAAGGCAAATAATTTTTGCCTTCACGAGTTTAAGTCAAAAATAAATGAGGTTTTAATAGTGCGTCTTGCAAAATACCTGGCCAGGGCCGGCGTTGCATCCCGCCGCCGATCTGAAGATATTATCAGGCAGGGCAGGGTGCAGATTAATGGGCAAGTGACCAAACAACCTCAGGAAAATGTTACTGATCATGATCATATCACCGTAGACGGTAAAGCTCTAAAAGGTTTTGAAAATAAGCTGTATGTGCTCCTCAATAAACCAGCCGGTTTTATCTCAACCGTTCACGATACACACCAGCGACCTACGGTAATGAGTTTGTTAGGCGACCTTAAAGCCAGGCTTTATCCTGTGGGCAGGTTGGATGCAGATAGCAGTGGAGTCCTTTTGATGACGAACGACGGGGAATTGGCTTACCGCTTAACCCATCCCCGTTACCAGGTCAAAAAAGTTTATCATGCCTGGGTAAAGGGATTGCCCACAAAAGAAGCTCTGGCCCTCTTTAGCAAAGGGCTGGTTATCGATGGACATAAATCTGCCCCGGCAGGAATAAAATTGTTAAAAACCGCTTATAACAAACGAGCGGCTTTACTGGAGATTACACTGACCGAAGGCAAGAAAAGGCAGGTTAAAAACATGTGCTCAGCGATTAACCATCCAGTCACTGAATTGCACAGGGTTAATTTTGGCGGCCTTAAAGCAGGAAATCTTGAAAAAGGTTCATACCGTTTCCTTACTGAATCGGAAATTAATAAGTTATACCGGATGGTCGGCCTATAATTCTTATCCTTTTCTTGCAAATAATCTGTATTAATGAGAGAATAGAAATGCTTTTGAATAGCAAAAGGAATAAACGACAACAGGTATGCAGATCAGGGAGTATGAAAAGTGGATAACTGTAAAACAGCAGTCCGGGGTATCAGGGGAGCAACAACGACTACCAGTAATAATTCCGAGGAAATTTATAGCACTACCCGGGAACTTCTGGAAAACCTCGTCCAGGCCAATCAAATCAAAACAGAGCACATAGCGGCAATATTTTTTTCAGCCACACCGGATTTAAACAGCGCATTTCCAGCCCGGGCCGCCCGTGAAATGGGCTGGTTGAATGTACCGCTGTTTTGTCATGTTGAAATTGATGTGCCCGAAGCTTTACCACGCTGTATTCGGATTATGCTGCTTGTTAATACTACTCTTCAACAAGACCAAATCAAACATGTATATCTTAAAGATACGGTAAAACTGAGGGAACTCTAAGCATTGAGCTAAAATTTGAGCAATCATAAAAAGGTTTTTTAAAAGGAAGCGCGAATAAAAATAGACATGCCAAAAACAAACAAGTATCCTAAAATAGCAATAGACGGACCGGCCGGTGCCGGGAAAAGCACCGTAACCCGGGAGGTTTCTCGTCGCTTGGAGCTAAAACATCTAGATACCGGGGCCATGTACAGGGCTATTGCCCTTAAATTTTATCGTGAAAATGCGGAGTTAACCGATCTGGCGGCACTGGAAAAAATACTAAAGCGGACATCAATTGAATTCGGAGATAAACAGACGGTATACCTCGATGATGAGGATGTAACAGAAGAGATTCGCCAGGCTCATGTCAACGAAATGGTTTCAACGGTTTCTGCAGTTTCATTAGTCAGGGCCCATTTAGTTGAACTGCAAAAAAAAATTGCCGGGGAATCAAAAGGAATCGTCATGGAAGGCCGTGATATAGGCTCCCGGGTCATGCCTGATGCAGATTTTAAATTCTATCTTGACGCTTCAATCGATGAGCGAACTCGCAGGCGCAGAATAGAACAAGAAGAAAAAGGCTTGAGCATGACTGAAGAAGAAGTAATCGCGGAGATAAAAAACAGAGACAACATTGATTCAAGGAGAAAAGATTCTCCGCTGACCAGAGTGGATGACGCAATCCTAATTGATACTACCAAAATGACGTTTGAAGAAGTCGTAGACAGCATAGAAGAAACGGTAACAAAAGGGTTGCGGTAAAGAGAAGTCAGGTGGTTAAGATGCTTTACAATTTTGTGCGTATGCTTTTCGCTATATACTTAAAAGTTTTTTTTCGCCTGAAAGTACATGGTTTTGAACGCATCCCTACACGAAAACCATTTATTGTTTGCGCTAACCACATAAGTTGGCTGGATCCGTTGACAATAGGGGCTTCATTACCGGCCAGTTACCGAATTCATTACATGGCCAAGAAAGAACTTTTCAACAATCCGGTTGTTGCATATATATTAAAAATTGTGGGGGCTTTTCCTTTGAACCGCAAAGATGCAGACTATGCGGCAATTCGAAGGGCCTATCAACTATTGCAGAAAGGTCAGGTCCTTGGTCTTTTCCCGGAAGGTTCACGCAGTAAAAGCGGCAAGCTGCAAAAAGCTTATAAGGGTTCGGCCTTGATTGCAGTTCGCAGTGGTGTTCCCATCTTACCGATTGGTATTTCCGGTCCATACCGACTATTTAAACCTCTCCATGTGTTTATAGGCCCGCCTTTTGTGCTGTCCCCGCTTGTTTACGAGAACAAAGAAGAAAAATATGCTCAACTGGAAGAGATGAGTTCTAAAATTATGGAGCGTATCGGGCATTTACTTCCCGAACAGCATAATGATTCGGAGCAGCCTGGAAATTATAGCTAGATTTATGAACTGGAGTGATAAATTG
>SKPU01000182.1 GCA_007119335.1 Syntrophomonadaceae bacterium | reverse complement strand
GCGTTTGCGGGATCGTTCAAAAAAGTCTTGCCAAAAATGTGCAGCACTTCAGGATTAAGGGCCTAAAGAGTCAAGAGGGCAAAACCCGTTTGTCGTTTGTCCGGACGATTGTTGTCCTTTTAATTTATTTTATTTTTGCGGATGCTTTTTCCGAAAGTGTCACCGGAATAAATTCCTTTATTAACAACCAGCTTACTATTAATATAAACAGAATCGATTCCTTTTGGTTTTTGATAAGGGTTTTTGAAGTCGGCTTGATCGATGATTAAGTCAGAATTGAAAATAATAAGATCCGCTTTGGCTCCCGGTCGTAAAACCCCCCGGTCGAATAAGCCGAATCTCCGCGCAGGGAAACCGGTCATTTTCCAGACTGCTTCTTCCAAGGTTAAAATCCCTTCTTCTCTTACGTACTTACCAAGAACCCTGGGGAAGGTCCCGAAGGCCCTGGGGTGGGGTTTGCCCCGGGCAAGCTCTCCCGTATAGGCGGCGCCGAATCCGTCTGAACCGATCATAGATAGCCGGTGGGTCATTACTGTTTTGAGATCATTTTCATTGATCATGAATAAGGCGATTGTGGTCTGTCCTTCATCTCTAACGATCAAGTCCAGCATTAATTCGACTGCCGGGATTCCTTCTTCACGGGCACATTCTCCAATGGTTTTCCCTTCGAAACCGGGATTGCTCGGAGAAGAACAAATTAAAATATGATTCCACCCGGCACCTTTAACTAAGTTTTCCCAGCCTGCGGCTTCCTTTTCCAGTTCGTTGGCAATTCTTTTACGGGAAGAAGAGTCGCTTGCCCTTTCAATCATTTGTTCGACTCCGCCTTCGTGAACCCATGCCGGTAACAGGGCGCTGATCAAGGTGGATCCAGCCAGGTAGGGGTAAAAATCGCAGGTGACATCAACCCCATCGCTCCTGGCTTCTTCCATTAAGTTTAAAGTGGTATCCACTTTGCCAAAGTTATTTTTCCCCGAGGCCTTATGATGAGAGATATGCACCGGGCAACCGCTTATGCGGCCTATTTCTATCGCTTCCCTGACTGCTTCTACCAGCTCGTTTCCTTCATTTCTTAGGTGGGTGGTATAAATACCGTTGGCTGCTGCGGTTACTTTGCACAGTTCCACCAGTTCTTCTTTAGAGGTGTAAATGCCGGGCGGATAAATTAAACCTGAAGACATGCCCAGGGCACCATTATCCATTGCTTCCTTTAATAAAGTTTTCATCCGGACCATTTCACTTGCAGTAGGAGTCCTGCTTTCAAAACCCATTACAGCCAAACGGATAGTTCCGTGTCCGGCAAAAATGCCTAGCTCGGTGCTGTGCCCCTGCTCGTCGATAATATCCAACCAATCGCCGGTTGATTGCCAGTGCCAGTTATATTCAACCTGTCTAGGGATAAAAGGAGCCAGGTGGTTTTTTAAGTGATCAAGTTTATCAGGGGCAACAGGGGCCGGGGTGCGGCCGCACATGCCTACTATTTCGGTGGTAACCCCCTGGTGAATTCTGCTGTCGGAATTGTTTATGACTGCGGCGATAAAATCGGTATGCGAGTGGGCATCGATAAAACCGGGAGCTACAACTTTTCCTGCGGCATCAACTTCATTTTTGGCTTGAGCTTCTGCCAGATTGTTTATTTGCGTAATTACTCCATCTTTACAGGCTAGATCTGCTTTAAACCAGGGTCCCCCGGTTCCATCCACAAGTTTTCCATTTCGGATCACTAAATCAAACAAACGTCCATCCTCCTCTTAAGCAGACTAATAGACATATAATAATTGTCAACAGCTTGATAATAACTATATTCCACGTCACATTAAATATTCCCTTTTTTGAGAACTACTCATGAAGAACCCGGGTAACTTTTTTGATAATAACCTCAGAAAGCATCTCCGGCGTTAAAGTTTTGGCCAGTTTTTTAATATAATCAAAGCTCCAGGACTTATCATCTAAATTACCGCTGGTTAACATCAACTGCACCGGAACTTTGCCTACGGAGACGCTTAAGCCGTAGAGGAACCGCTTCAAATCTGGCCTTCCATCCTTGCTGTAACCAAAGTTGATGAAACAATCAGGGGCAGCGGCTTCTTTGTGCTCGTAGTCGCCATGCACCGATATTGAGGTGCTATCAGGATGGGTTTTTAAGGATGTGCTGCAGCCTGTTATGGGAAAGCTGATTGTATCAAGCAGTAACCTGTCAATTGAGCAGGGAAAATGCTTGTAGTCAGAGAGACTCGTTTTGTTTATAATATCCTACACGGGGGTGGTTTGGGTCGGTTAATCAAATGAACCCCCTTTTAAACGCAGGTTACAGATAAAAGGTGAAGTGCCTGTTTGCCGAGATAGAAGATTAGTGAGGTAATAAACCTGGTGAATTTAAAAAAGGCTTTGTTCGATCTAAATATCGGCATTAGGAAGGAGCAAGATTATGCCTTATTCATTCCCAAGATTAAATATGTCACGGATACAGGAAAAAGTGGCAGATATTAGAAGCAACCTTGAAGTGCTGAAAAATTACGCTGCTCAAAATGAAGATGCTTTTTTAAATAACAATGAAGCCATAAGATCTGCGAGGTATGCTTTTATAGTGATGGTTGAAGCATTATGTAATATCGCCAATCATTTATGCGCGAAACTGCTAAATGCGGCACCGGAGAGTTATGCTGAAACCTTCTTGGTCCTGGGACAAAATGGGCTCATTACAAACGAG
>SKPU01000010.1 GCA_007119335.1 Syntrophomonadaceae bacterium | reverse complement strand
TTAGCCTCTGCGATCTTTCGAATCTCCTGCTTGGTTTTGTTCCCAAGAGGGAAATAGGTAGAACTTAGTTCATCTTGACCGAGAACATAAAGCATATAACTTTGATCTTTTTGCCGGTCAATTCCACGTAACAACCTATAAGAAGCGTTAGATGAACTGTAGTCTAGGCGTGCGTAATGACCGGTAGCCAGACGCCCTATACCCAGACCGCGAGCTTTATTTAAAAGTTGGGCAAACTTTACGGTGCGATTACATTCAATACATGGGTTAGGAGTGCGGCCGCGCAAATATTCTGCAGTAAAATTGCAAACAATGTTCTGATAAAATTCATCCCTCATATTCAAAACATAATGAGGGATATCAAGCTTTGCTGCTACCTTTTTAGCATCATAAACATCCTGGTATGAACAGCAGCCTTTTGCCTCTTCGCCAGCCCGTTCTTCTGATAAAGGATCAACCCACATATGCATGGTTACCCCGATCACATTGTAACCGGCATCCTTAAGCAAAGATGCCGCAACAGAGCTATCCACTCCACCGCTCATAGCCACCATTACTTTTTCTTTCTCATTCGGTCCATTCACACCCGATCACTCTCCATTCCCAGAAATTATAACATGATCATGATATTTATAACCAAAAAATTAAAGGAACTCGAAAATAAGTGTAGAAAAATATACTTAAAGTATAAATCCAGACGGCGCGGTTTTAGATGGTTTCTAACCTGAAGCATATTGCCTGGCTAATCAACCATAATTTTGCAGACAAGGTGATTAAATGACAACAGAATTAGCGATTCTTGTTCCTGCCTTTAACGAAGAACCACGTATCGGAACTGTTTTAGATGTTTTATGTAGTTATAATTACGGGCTGCAAAAAAGAGTGGTCGTAATAGATGACGGATCAACAGACAATACAGCTTATGCTGTCAGGCAATATCCTGTAGAGCTCGTTTCCCTTGAAAGAAACCTCGATAAGGGGGCAGCTCTGCAAGCAGGAATTGACTACGTAGTTCAAGCTGATTACTGGCTTTTTATCGATGCCGACTTGATCAACTTAGAACATGATCATTTACATAAGCTTTTGGATCCTCTGCTTGAAGATGAAAAAATAGCGATGACGGTGGGAGTTTTCCGGGGAGGCAGGACAATCACAGACCTGGCTCACCGCTATTTCGGTATTCTTAACGGACAGAGAGGCCTTGCGGGGAGCTTTGTAGAAAATCTTCCCGATCTTTCCTGGAGTCGTTTCGGAGTGGAAGTATTTCTCAGTAAATACGCGGAATGGAAAAATTACACAGTAGACTACCCATACCTAAAAGGCTTAACTCATCACACCAAAGAAGCAAAGTTTGGATTTTTTAAAGGTGTTTACGAACGCCTGGTAATGTACGTGGAATGCCTGAGGTCGCTGTTTTTTTGGAAAAAACTCCATAGTAAAAAGAAACCTTTATAACTTTAATGATCCGCAAGCCGGTAAAGTTTTTAGGCGTCTCCCTTTAGGCCCAGCTCTTCCGCTGCCGATTGCATTCCCTGTATAGTATCATCTATAACCTCTGTTATCTCCATGCCCAGAAGTTCTGCCCCTTCGGCAATTATTGCACGGTCCACCCCGGCAGCAAAACCCTTCTGCTTCCATTTCTTCTTTACTGACTTTGCGGTCAGATCCATAATACTGCGGTTAGGCCGCATTAAAACGGTTGCTACGATCAATCCTGTTAATTCATCTATAGTGTAAAGGACTTTTTCCATTTTTTCCACCGGTTCTACGTCAGTGCAAATTTTCCAACCGTGACTCTGCACAGCCCTGATGTAATCCTCCGGCCAGCCTTCCTCCTCCAACATTTCTCTCGTCTTCAGACAGTGCTGATCAGGATATTTTTCATAGTCAAGATCATGGATCAGGCCGATCGCCCGCCATTTTTCGGGTTCCTCACCGAATTTCTCAGCAAAATGTCCCATCACTGCTTCAACAGCTAGGGCGTGCTTGATCAGGGCATCATTTTTATTATGCTTTTTCAATAATTCCAAAGCTTCTTCACGTTTAGGCTTATACCCTTCCATGTTATCCCTCACTTTATAGATTGATTGGTTACAAAAGAAATTCAAGTCCGCTAAAACCGCAAATAGCTTTTTGAACAGACCTTCTTTTGTCTATTTCTATTATAGCCTCTCCTATATTAATGTGTCTATATGAAATAGTCGGCAAAAAGCTAAATGAAGCTTTGATTAAAAAGGGGCCCAGGGTAAGCTAAATTGTCTAATTTTAAATGTAGTCCGGTTATAAACAGGAGCCTGGTCTGGTATTTGTAGAACAAGCAATTATATAACAATCAGCCCCTGGGTTTGATGCCAGGGGCCCTTAAGCTAGATGGTGGGCGAAGTAGATTTTGAACCTACGACCCCCTGCTTGTAAGTTACAGCTCAAACTTCTAACCTTACCTAATCCAATTTAATATTGCCTAATCTACAGGCATTATTTAAAAAAGTAAATACATATATTACCATACCATTGAATATAGAATAGGTTGATTGTATCTACGTAGCAATACTTATTGCAGTACTTTTTTTTTAGCATAATTTACTGCTTGAAAACAGATCTGCATTTCATTTTTTTTAAAAAAACCTGTAATTTTTAAAATCTCAGGACATTACCGGGACATAATAGTAGGATGTTAAAGTTGTTAAAGTTGGAGAAGTTATTGATTTCATT
>SKPU01000169.1 GCA_007119335.1 Syntrophomonadaceae bacterium | reverse complement strand
TATAATCTTTTGCAGAGTTTTCGGATCTTAACTAACGTAATCGATGTATTTGAAGAAAAGTGCGTAAGGGGAGTTACAGCTAACCGGGAAAAATGTGAAAATGATGTAGAAAACAGTATCGGTTTAATTACAGCTATCAATCCTCATGTAGGTTACGAAACTGCTTCTGCCATTGCCAAAGAAGCTTTGGAACAGAACAAGCAGGTTCGTCAGCTTTTATTAGAGAAAAAGATCTTTACAGAAGAAGAACTGTGTTCAATTTTCCAAGTTAAAGATATGACCAGACCCGGTATTGCGGGGGCTCAATTCTTAAAGAGATTTAATAAGTAAATTTTTGTTTAGCATAATATACTCTTCTTAGAGTTGCCAGCAGCACTCTAAATCTTGATTACTGGAGCATTATCTATTGACTTCATTAAGGGATACGGCGGTAACAGGAGTTAAATGGACCACAGCCAGTGCAACCTTTGCTGCTGTAACTGCTCTACTTTTCCAGCTTATCAAAGCCAGGTTCCTGGTCCCTGAAGAATTTGCCTACCTCGCAATTCTGATGATTGTGATTGGATTAAGCAGAAATTTAGAAGCTGCCGGTTTTAACCGGGGGGTAATTCAAAGAGACCTGGTCACTGTTGAAGAAGCTTCTTCTCTTTTGATCCTAAATGTACTCCTTTCTTTTTTTGCCTCATTAATAATCTATTATTCAGGTGCGCCTGTTGCCGCATTTTTTGAGCTTCCCCGTTTGGATATTTATTTAAGAATTATTAGCCTGGCTGTTTTTTTCCAGGGGTTGACCCATTTTTTTGTTGTCTTTCTGGAAAAACATTTCCACTTTAAAGTTATAGCTACGATTCAGATAATCCGTCAGTTTTTATTTGTCGTCCTGGCTGCGATTTTAATCGTGCTGGGTTGGGGTGTGCTGGGCTTTGTCCTGGGGCATGTTCTGGCCACAATTATTTCAGCCGTCCTGTTTGTTGGAGGCGGATTGAATAACCGGGTGGCCGTCCTCAAACCGCATTTCCGGCTGAACGATTTGCGCCCCTTTATCAAGTTTGGTATTTTTGTAACCGGTAGACAAACTTTGAGCATAATAACCAGGCAGCTTGACGAATTAATTGTCCACCATTTCCTGGGCCCGGAAATCATGGGAGTCTATTTTTTCGGTAAGAATATGTTGGAACGATTAAGGCAATTATTGTATATGTCCTTTTATCGACTGGTCTTTCCCCTGTTATCAAGGATCAAGCATGATCAGCTCAGGCTTTCCGAAGCTTATTATAAGATGAACCGTTACGTAGCCCTGGTTACTTTTCCGGTCTTTATTGGCGTTGCTTTGACTGCTCATTTATTTGTCCCGGTTATATTTGGTGAACAGTGGACGGACAGCATATTAATTTTTCAGGTGTTTTCTGTAACCCTTGTTTTTAAGATGCTTACCGGAACTTTGGCCGGCAACCTGCTCTACTCGATAAACCGTCCGGGGACTGTTTTCGGGATTGATGTGGCCACAGACCTGGTATATATCTTTGCTCTAATGATATTTGCATCCTGGGGAATAAACACGGTTATTATCCTCTATACTATTTATCAGCTCATCAAGTTTATGGCCATGCAGATCGCTGCTCATCGGTACCTCTCTTTTCAGCTGCATTATTATTTCTTGAATATAAAGGGACCGGCCGGGTTATCCTTGTTTATGGCGGCAGCGGTGGGTGGATTTATATACTTTGTAACTCCATTGCTGAGCCCGGTCTTCCTTTTAGGCGGATCTATTGCAGTCGGGGCGTCAACATATTTTCTTTTAACATGGGCATTTGATCAAAAGAGCATCCAGGAATTAAAAGATATGGCTTTAAAAAAGCGGGATTTTTATTTCAAAATTTGAGTTTGCATGTATAATGTGTTAGAACCTTGTTGACTGATCTAGTAAAATGAATGATGAAAACAGGTAAACACTTTTAATGGAAAATACAACTGATTCGATGTTCTGATACTTCAAATAAAAGGAGAACTAATGCCCAAACATCTTGTGATTGTGGAATCACCGGCCAAGGCGAAAACGATTAATAAATATCTCGGTAAAGACTATACAGTTAAAGCTTCGATGGGCCATGTCCGCGATTTGGTGAAGAGTAAACTGGGGGTTGATCTGGAGAATAACTTCCAACCCAACTATGTTAATACGCGAGAAAAATCAAAAGTGATCAAAGAAATCAAAGAAGCGGCAAAGAAGAGCGATGATGTGATTCTGGCTCTTGACCCTGACCGTGAAGGGGAAGCGATCGCTTGGCATCTGCGTGAATTATTGAAAAAAGAAATCCAGGATGAGGATCGCTTTACCCGGGTCACTTACAACCAGATTACTAAAGCGGCCATTAAAAAAGCTTTTGCAGAGCCGGACAGTTTGGATATGGACAAAGTGAATGCCCAGCAGGCAAGGCGGGTGCTTGACCGCCTGGTAGGTTACCAGGTTAGTCCTTTACTCTGGCGGCGGATCCGGGGAGGATCCAGTGCCGGTCGGGTGCAGACTGTGGCCCTGCGCCTGGTTTGCGAACGAGAAAAGGAAATTCAGAAGTTTACCCCTCAGACTTACTGGATTTTTGGGGCACAAGTGATAAAAAAAGTTGATCCCAGGGATCCTTTTAAAGTTACTCTCCATAAAGTTGATGGCAAGAAGGGGGAGATTTACGATAATGATTTTGCTGAAGAGCTGCAG
>SKPU01000131.1 GCA_007119335.1 Syntrophomonadaceae bacterium | reverse complement strand
TTACCCAAAAAGTCCTTCCACCTGCGATAACAAAAAACCTGTTCAATAAAATTTTCACGCAGGCTATTGTCATGCAGGCGGCCTTCTTCTTCCACAGGGAGCAGGGGGAACTTATTCACAAGCGCTGCTGCAAATAAACCACGCCCTCTTTTTGTGGCTTGCCCCGAGGGACCATAAACTTTCACCCTGTGTAAGCCGGAACTCGGGGAGTCTTTTTTAAATATAAAAGCGCAAAGGTTTTCATTTTCAAGGTGCTTGATTTTTTCCGTGCAAAAGTTTTTCATTTTTGCTGTATGATCGACATTGCTTTTTGAAGTGACCAGGCGTGGTTGTTCCGGATCTCCTACCAGTCGCATAGTTTCCCGAGGGACCGGCAGTCCGCATTCAACCTCGGGACAGACCGGAACGAAGTTAAAATAGTCAGCCAGAACATCGGTTATATAGCGGTCACGCTTATGTCCGCCATCATAACGGACCGGGTTGCCGAGCAGGCACGAACTTACGCCTACCAGAATTGGTTGTTCCACATTAACCACTCCTTTATTATTTAATTCGCTTTGCAGGCAGGTTAATCCTTCCAGGAGCAGTTTATATTTACAGGTCTTAAAATGCTATTTGCAAATTTTTAATTTTGCAGTATATTAGCATGTAGAGAAGATAGATGATTGCTAAAAAAGTATGGTAATAAAAAACATTGAACTTGGAACTTTTTTGTGGTCATTAGTCTATCGGGTTAGATAGCCGAAAGGGTGGGGATAATGTTTAAAAATAAAGGTTTTTTGGTCGCTCTAACGGTTTTTGTTCTGCTCATAGCGCTACTTACAGGATGTCGGGCTACAGATGATCAGATGAACGAGGAAACGGATGAAGAGGAGCAAGTTGAACAAGAGGAGCCAACCATGCTCGAAGGAGAAGGGATTTTTGTTGGTCAAATCGACAGCCAGTCTGTAGAAATTGAAATTGATGACCAGACAAAGGTTTTTGCTCTTGCTGAAGAGGCCAGGGTGGATCAATTCACTGATGGCTCGAAAGTTGCATTTTCGTATACTGACCAAGAAGGGCGGCCGCTATTGCACTCTGTGGAAACCCTTGAAGATCCGGATGAACAGGTTTTAGACAACGAAGGAGTATATACCGGCCAGAGTGATAGCAGGTCAATGGAAGTTGAGGTTGATGGCCAGCCTAAGATTTTCGCAATGGGTAGTGACGTAAGGGTAGATGACCTGCCGGCAGGCTCAATAATTGCTTTCACCTACAAAGAAAATGGAGATAAGCCGTTAATGCTCTCGCTCGAGGTTCTGGAAGAACCGGATGAAGAGGCTGACGAAGATGATCCCGAATATTTAGAACTCAAGGGTGAAGGAATTCTGGAAGGCCCAATTGACGGCCAGTCAGTAGAAATAAAAAGGAACCGGGTCTTTGCGCTAGGTGATCATGACTTGGAAGATGTTGAGGATGGTTCAAAAGTTGCTTTCACTTATACTGAAGAGGAAGAAAGACCGGTTTTAGATTTTATCGAAGTGGTTGATGAACCGCTGGCCGGTGAATATATACACGGCACATTCACTGGTAGAGCTGACAGTCATTCAGTGGAAATTGAATATCACCGGGCTTATGCTCTTGGCCCTGGAGTTAGTGTAGAGGATATTGAAACAGGTTCTAAGATTACCTTTACATACGCTTCAAGCCCGTATCGTCCAGAGCTGATTTCGGTTGATGTTCAGTAAAGTATTTTATGTCCTGCCCTTTAGAAAGCTATAATTTAAAGGGAAATCCGGCAGGCAGCCTTTGTTTTGATAATTTTGAAGATATAAGGATTCTTTTCGCTAAACTTACTCTTGTTTAATTGGATAGGAACGTGGTAAGATAAGGTTCGATAATAAAGAATCAAGTTGTTTTGGAAATTAGAGTTGTTTGCCGGTGGGAAAGTTAACCCGGGATGGATTAAGAGCAGGCTATCTGACTTGCAGATAGTAACCTGCAGCTTTTTTGTGTGAAGATTAATATTTATGGATCCTGACAATGTGCATACAGTTTATTGTCCTTGAAAGGGGTTTAAAATGAGAGGTTGTAAAGGTTGCGGTATGAATTATGATGAGCAGGAGTTTGGTATTTGCCCATATTGCGGGGAAGAACCGGAAGAAGTGGTAGATAGCACTGAAGATATTTCCAGGGAAGCCAAGCCGAAAGCAGAAGAAGCTGTTTCTTCCGAAAAGAGTAAACCATTAGGCAATAAAACAAAATTTGTATTTATTGGTGTAGCTGTATTAGCTATAATCGGTGTGGCTATTTCTGCAATTTTTGCCCTCGGTGGCAGTGGAGTGACCGTGCCGGATCAATATCCGACTATCCAGGAAGCTATCGATGCTGCTGAGGACGGAGACGAAATTGTTGTTGACCTGGGTGTTTATCGGGAGCGTATAGATTTTAAGGGTAAGAACATTACCGTACGCAGTACAGATCCTGACGACCCCGATGTGGTGGATCAAACCATCATCGATGGCGGTGGTGGTACTGTAGTTTCCTTCAGAAGTGGAGAAGGCGAAGGAGCAGTTTTAAGCGGGCTTACGGTAAGCCGGGGCAGTGGGATCGTAATTTCGGGGGAAAGTTCCCCGGTAATCAGTAAAAACGTGATTGAAGATAATACTGCCGAGTATGGTGGAGGTATAGCAGTTTTTGATTCATCCCCGACTATTGTGGATAATCTGATTATCG
>SKPU01000044.1 GCA_007119335.1 Syntrophomonadaceae bacterium | reverse complement strand
TAATTCACCCCAGATATCAAATAGTTCTGCATCAACCATTGTGCCACCAGGTACGCCTTTTGTATATATATGCACATATCCCCAGTGTGATTGTGATGGATGATCCTCTGTTGTAATATCGATAGAAGGTTGTACTGGTATATTAGCTCTTCGCGAATAGTTAACGCCATCGACATCAACCTCTAAATAATAAAAGTCGCTAAAATATAAGCCTTTATTGCTCAAAACATCTTCTGGCAAAAAAAACTCAAATGTGGATTTGTTATCTTGAATTGTAAGTTCAGTCTCATTGACAAGCTCGATATCTATTACTTCGATAATAGTGGAATCTACCTCATCCTCTTTATAAAACTTTGCTGTCACTATTGCGCCATCATCAACCCGATTGGTTTGCACATTAACAGTTTTTGTCTCACCAGATCCATATATCATGTAACGTGACGGCTCAATCCTGGGAACTTCCAGTGATGGTTCAGGAGGAGCGGGAATCTGGTAAACTATTGCCTTTCCTTCCGCAACATCTTCATGCTTCTCTATGGTATCCAGATTAAGAGCCTCAATCTCGGTTTCCAGATGATAATTCCTGCCACTATTTATGTTTGTGGCAGTAAGCTTGACATTCAAAATATTTTTCTTATCGTCGCTTCTTTTAAACTCAAGGTCAAAGTTAATATCCCTTGATATACCCTCCACATATTCAACCGGATCGTCTGCTCCATCCACTTCCTGGTAGTAAATAGAATCTTCATGCTCAAATATAAAGTATACATGGTGGTTTTCTTCAAACTGATAGCCGATATCCTCTTCTAAAAATTCCTCCAATTCCAGCGGTGTTTTATCTTTATCATATGAAGCAAGTATAGTGCTTTTTTCGGCCATCCGGATCTCATCAGTGATAAAATCACTGACCAGGCGGGCATTTTGCTGGACATCTGTCTGCTCTTCGCCCAGGACATGGGTGCTGATGCCAAAAACGTAAAGGGATAGGCCTATGCCCAGTATAATAGCTAACAACCCGATCACTACCATAAGTTCGACGATGCTAAAACCAGACTTTTCACCTATGATCACATCAGTTATTGCTGATATCTTATTTTTAAGCTTCAACATATCAATTCTCCTGCTCTGCTGAAAGTTTAATTATCCTCCGCAACCGGCTCAGGATAAAAATAATACAATGTGCCGGTATACCTACCATCGTAATCATATGGGATCTCTTTTAGCTTCCCGTCAATCTTAATGGGGTTACCGTCAAAATATACATAATGAGTGACAGCAGCTTCATCATTGCCAGGGCCACCATCAATTGCATTATCCATATCTTTCTGTGCCGTGAATAATGCGGAAGTTTTTTCCCCGGCCCCGAATATTCCGGTAATACTTGTAGTAGAAAGAGTCATGAATGAAAATAAAAAGATCATTAGTATGGTTAAAGCTACAATAATTTCTACCAGGGTAAAGCCTTCTTGATTTTTTACAAACTTCATATTTGAACACTCCGTCTTTAAAGATGAGGATAAAGGCTCAACCAAAAAACCCAGGCCAGCCTAATCGGCATAATACCATGTTGCTAAGACAGGGAAATCAAACTCCACACCGATATTAAACATATTAATGTCATCATAATGAATGTCACCTGCGGCAGAGGTTCCTTTTAATACCTTTGTAATAATCCACCCGTGAAATTCTCCTGTACCTGAATGAACATAGTTGGCCTGCGGCGCATAAATGGAGGCATTTATCCCGCCTGTCCCTGTAAGTTCCACTTCTCCATCCGGGTGCACATACATATTTATATGCACGTTTTCAGACTGAATAACGTCATTGCCCGCATATTTAAAATTTTTACAATAGATGAGCAGATGACCGCCGGTGCCGTCAGTGCTTATAGCTTCAAGGTTAGCCATATTTAAATCTTCTTTAACGTAAATCACAGCGACATTACCATTACTAATGTTAACTGTTATATCAGCCTGGTTGCCCATATCCAAGTTCTCAGCGTATAATAATATGTTGTTATTTTCACCCGTTGCATTAATCGTTAAACTCCCTTGATTGCTGACTTCCATTTCATGATCACCCTGGTTGTTTTCTTCGTCATAGCGTATTTTCTCGTAGTGATCAATCACCAAATCATCACGGCTATCATAATAATTGTCATCGCTTTCGTCTTCAAACTCTGCAAATATCCAGTCATTACCCGCACTTTCAGCATTTCCCGGATCATCTGTGCCAAATATTTCTTTTAATATTTCATCCTCCCATGGATCATCAAACGGTTCAGGTTCATAGTCACTACCAGTATAAACTTCATGACCTTCCTCCAAATTTTCGCTTAAATTGTCCAGGTCTTCTTGCGTTAAAATATCTCCAAGGTAGAGCATATCTCCCCCGTATATATTGGCACCAAAAGAAGTCGACTGACCGTCAAGTTCGCTAAAAACAACAGGAGCGTTAATACCCTGAATTGTGACGGTTACTTGAAGACTTTGCCTGGCAGCGCCATACTCGCCGGTTGATGTAACAAGAATTTCATTTTTTTGATCATCATCATCACCATTTTCCGGACTCGATCCAACGAGTTCTGCCTTCACCCGGTAGTGACCGCCGCCTAATTCAACTTCATCAGAATAAGATTCAAAAGGATTATTATCTGGATTAACGGCCATTGCTTTAGCGACATCTTGGTTTACAGTCAAATACTCAGCTAAAGCATGCGCGCCGGATCGGGCTATATAATGGGCTT
>SKPU01000015.1 GCA_007119335.1 Syntrophomonadaceae bacterium | reverse complement strand
CCGACCTCTTTGAGCATGCTCAGCCATGTTGACCTGCTGAACAACCCTAATTTATGCCGGTCATACTCTACAGTTACTTTCCCCGATTCATCCTTGAGCAGATAAGCGAAGTCTTTGATGATTATATTCTCATGGGTGGCGGGAGTGTGGGTCCATTCCAGGTAGCGCATCCCTTTGCCGTTACTATCTGTACCCCCGTGTACTGTGCCGGGCACAAAGGTATCCTGAAAATAGTCGGGGATTAAAAGCGAGCATCCTCCAGGGTTGCAGTGCCTGTAAGCTGTTTTGAATGTCTGAAGGAGGTCCTCTGATGTGGTCAGGTAGCTGATAGCATCATGAATAAAAACGGCATCGAAGGTGCGGTCCAGGTTTAATGTCCGCATGTCTCCCTGCAGATGTTCACATTCGGGGTTCAGTTTTTTGCTGAGGGAGAGCATCTCCAAGGAAAGATCCGTTAGTGTCATGCTGAATGTGTTTTTCAGGTAATAGGCGTTATGTCCCGCGCCACAACCCATTTCCAGGATTGATTTCACTTTCGGGTCATGGTGCAGCAACAGTTTTTTGTAAATACCTGCTTCTTTTTGATAATTTTCCACGGGGGTTAAGAGAGGATACCAGGAACTAAGAAAAGATGATGAGTAAAGTCTGTTTGCGTCTGCCATTTTTGACCTCCCATTGCCTAAATTATTTCCAAAGTTATTTGCATAATAAATTACTAAATATTTTGCAGCAGGTTAAGCTAACCAATTTCTATGGCTCATTTTTCACATGCCTTTGCAAGGCATTGAGAAATGGCCTGTCAAACACTTTCCGGTTATGACTGAGAATTCAAGCCAGATCAGGCAGATTAGATAGTTCTTCCCGGATGATCAACTCAAGGCGTTCCGTAGAACTTTTGTTATCCTCGTTAGTGCGTTTTTTAGGGCCTTTTGTCCGTCCACCGCTGCGGGGGGTGCTTAGCTTTGGCTTCCCTTTCTTCAAGCATAAAACCAATTGTTTCTGAGTGGTATTCTTTGCCAGAAGGGTTTATAGATCTAACATTTTAGCCAGAAGCATTGCTGCCAGCCCCCAGTCCTGAGTTACGGCAACATCCCCCTTTTCAGCCAGGTTGATCATCTTTTGATCTGTTTCCTGGGAATCACCACCTACAGCAATGTGATGATCCAATTCTATGTGATGGTTAAAACTGGCTACAGTCCATACTTGGATACTGTATTGATGACCCATCTTCATGCAGATTATCAGAACATCTTTCGGACAAGCATCGGCGTCAACTATAATTATCATTACCGCACAGCCATTCCCGGGTTTAAGCAATCATGATGTGTTAGGTTGTCTGCTTTTATTATATCAGTATTTCAGCTTTGAATTTTACTCTATTTCCCCTTGACATTATCCTGCATTATTTCCGGTAATCCACATCGATGCCCACCATTTTCATTAGTGCTATGGCATTGGTGCTGGTGGAAACCCCGGGCTTCAACTTAAAATCAAAACTAATCCTGTCATTTTCGATTTGATCATCGAAGTGATAGTTTTTTACGAGTTCTGGGTTTTCATCTGCAAGGACAGCCAGTTCCAGGTCGTGTGTGGTTAGCAACCCCAGGGTAGGCAAACTTGATAACATCCGAATAACAGCTTTAGTACCAAGGATCCGATCCTTTGAATTGGTGCCCTTAAATATTTCATCCAGCAGATAAATTATTTGCTCACCGGCCCTGGCTGCTTCGATCACCATTTTGATCCTGGTTAGCTCTGCATAATAGGTAGATACTCCCTGGGACAGATCATCTACAACCTGCATCTTGGAATAAATGGGCATAAAGGCAGCCTTCATTTCAGCAGCACAGACAGGAGCCCCGGCGTAAGCCAGCACCAGGTTCAAACCAACAGTCCTGAGCAGGGTGCTTTTCCCGGACATGTTGGAACCGGTTATAATTAAAGCTGTTCCGGGTGAAGGCATTGCAAGATCGTTGCAAACCCTTTCTTCCGGATTAATCAGGGGATGGCCAAACAAAGAAGCATGTAAGAACGGAGGCTCCTCCGTAATTTCTGGATATACCCACCCGGGGTTATCATAGGCCAATCCGGCCAGGCTGACCTGGATCTCGAAGTCGCTTATAACACTTAGCCAGGTTTCCAGGGAAGATCCGGATGATTTCTTCAAGGCAGAGAGCTTTTTTGCCGTGAATAAATCCCAGAAGGTGAGAGTATTGACCGGAACATAAAGAATCGGATGATTATGGCGAAACTGCGTTAAATCCACTATACCAGCCAGTGCTTTAATCTGGCTCGAGGCTGTCCGCCCGCCGCCGGTTAAACTTTCCTGCAAGCGCCGGAGGCGGTTAGATTCAAAGCTGCCACTTTCGAT
Source organism: Syntrophomonadaceae bacterium (assembly GCA_007119335.1). GTDB lineage: Bacteria > Bacillota > Dethiobacteria > DTU022 > DTU022 > B1SED10-74M. The sequence goes on along the minus strand of SKPU01000015.1, from coordinate 378 downwards.
GCATTTTAACAAGGCCGCATACTGTTTCATGCGTTCCGAAGCCACCTGGGTCCGGTCAAATTCCTGGTGGATTTTTTTTGTGGTTGAAAACACGATCCCATACTGAACAACTGCCAGAGCAAGAGGCAGGGACAGTGGAAGATCTTGCAGGTAATAAAGTAGAAAAAGCAGTGTAGTGATAAAGGGTAAAATCAGTAAGAAGCCCGGGAATTTTACCCCGGTCTGCAGATCTTTAGCCCAGGCCAGGAGCTCTTCAGGTTTTTCCTGCTTAACTTCTGTTTCCATTCCGGTAGCTTGGAAGTGCTGCCTCCAGGGCAATTTTTCAGAAAGCTCTTTTACACTTTCCTGTCTTCCTCCAATTGAAGCCGGATCCTTTTG
>SKPU01000056.1 GCA_007119335.1 Syntrophomonadaceae bacterium | reverse complement strand
GTTTTTTTATCTTCTGTATCAATATTGAACCCGGAAGTGAACAGATTCTCTTTGTGGATAACAACTGTTTCTTTAATTAAAACACTGCCTGCACGAAAATCTTTCACATTAGGCCGAATCATCTCTTTAATAAAAGCCTTTAGTCGGGGCAATGCTTCCCAGACATATTCTGCATCTTTGAAGAGTTCTTTAAATGGGCTTTCCTGCAATGCAAAAAAATCTGTTGCTTTCAGCAAGTCAGAGCCCTCCTTTATTGCAGTATTATTTAACAACTAATGACCAGATTATCTTAACATAGGGTCATTATATACAGGGTTCTCCAAACAAGCAAGGCAAAACCCCGGGTAAAAACAAAAAATGCAGACAGTGCTGGACCTGTAAAACAAATAAGCAGTTTCGCTTAAACTACTGTTTAGTCAGCATTGCAAGCATTTTTTTAGCTGCACAAGCCACAAGTCTTATCTTTAGCTTATACCGCTTTTGGCTCCTGGTTTACTCAAAAACGTCTTCTTTAAAATTTTGAGGTAGAATCCTGGTAATCATCCATCAGCTCTGGCACCGTTTGGGCAGCATCTCCAAAAAGAGTAATCGCATTTTCCTGTTCATAAAGCTCATTTTTTACTCCAGAATAAGCAGAACCTAATCCCCGGTTACAAATAATAATTGCTTTTGCCTCAGAAGCATGCAGGATTGGCATTCCATAAATCGGGGTGCCTTCTGCAGTAGTGGCCGCCGGGTTGATCACATCTGATGCCCCAACCACCAAAACCACATCAGTTTCAGAAAATTCCGGGTTAATAGCATCCATTTCATAGAGCTTATCATAGTCAACCCCCACCTCGGCTAATAACACATTCATGTGACCGGGCATCCTGCCCGCTACCGGGTGAATCGCCAACTTAACTTCTTTACCGTCCCTTTCCAGGGCATCGATCAAAGATTTGACCTGCTGCTGCGCCTGGGCCAAAGCCATCCCGTAGCCGGGAACTATTATGATTTTCTCTGCCTCCCGCAGCAGAGCAGGGGCGCTGCTCCCGGTAAAAGCAAGTTCTTCTGCAGAATCTGTCTCCTCAGCAGCAGCAGTTTTTGATGCTGCATGATCTGGTTTTTGCTTTTCCGGTGCAGCACCAGTTTTAAAACCGCCTAACACAGCGGGCAAATTTCTGTTCATGGCCCGACACATCAACTGGGTAAGGATCATTCCGGCTACACCGACCAGTGACCCAATTCCGGCTAGTAAAAAATTGCCTACTGCCAACCCACTTACTGCAGCAGCTACTCCTGAAAAAGCATTGAGAAAAGAAATAATTACAGGCATGTCCGCTCCGCCAACGCGAAATGCCATTAATAATCCATAAATAGCAAAAACACAAATAATAAGAATTTGATAAATTGGAGCTTGTAAAAAAAATAGTCCAATAATCAGGACAATCCCCGCCAGCAATAAAAGACGGAGTATTAAAAAGTGTCCTTTTATAAAAACCGGCTTCTGAGAAACCATGCCTTGCAGTTTCAGGGCAGCAACAATGCTTCCACTGAAAGTGAGTGTTCCAATACCCAGGGCCAGGGCAGCTGTAAACCAGAAGACCCACAATTCAGTTCCTCCCTCCACAGCTATTGCTGTTCCGGCCACCAGGGCGGATGCACCGCCTCCAAATCCGTTAAACAAAGCAACGGTTTGAGGCATTTGGATCATTTTTACCTGCTGAGCCAGGATTATGCCCAACACAGCTCCGCTTAATATATAAATCCAAATGAATGAATCGACCACACCAATTACCCAAAATGTAAAACCGACAGCTAAAGCCATACAGAATGCACCAAGCCTATTCCCCCATAGGGCGGTTTCAGGAGATTGCATTAGCCGAATTCCTATCAAAAATCCTATAGTAATCAGTACCGGAATCAATAGAGCTAACAAGGTGTCATCACTCCTTCACTTCTTGCTTCTTTTCATGCTTAAACATACGCAGCATCCGATCTGTAACCCAAAATCCACCCATTACATTAATCATGGCCAAAATAATAGCCACTGCGGCCAAGCTTCTTACTCCCGGAGGTGCAGTGGCATATATCGCTATTGAACCGATAACAGTTATGCCTGATAATGCATTCATACCCGACATGAGCGGCGTATGCAATAAAGAGGGAACCGCTGATATAACCCGGTACCCCAATAACGCACAAACTATCAGAAATATAATTATTGTAGGTGTCATAATTAACAACCTCCCTGCTAAAAAAATTCTTGCTCCATATTAATATTCTTCCATTGCTTTTAAAGTCCCTTCATGAACAACTTTATAGTCATAGGTGACCAAAGACTCTCTAATAACCTCATCTTCCAGGTCAAATTTAAGTTTACCATCCTCTATCAAATAACTGAGATAATTATAAGTGTTTTGAGCAAACATCCTTGAGGAATCTACCGGTAGGTAGGCGGGAATGTTTAGCAACCCGCTGATAAAGACACCCTCATGGTCATACTCCTCACTTCTTCGGGTTAACTCACAGTTACCCCCCTGATCTATCGAGATATCGACAATAACTGAACCCTTCTTCATACCTTCAACCATATTTTTGGTGACCAGCAAAGGTGCTTCCTCTCCGGGGATCAAGGCCGCTAATATTACCGCATCGCTCTCCTTAATATGGGGAGCGAGAACTTCTCTTTCCTTCTCATACCATTCTTCAGAGAGCCCTTTCGCATAACCACCTTCGCCGACACCAATTCCTTCAGGAAGATCGAAT
>SKPU01000209.1 GCA_007119335.1 Syntrophomonadaceae bacterium | reverse complement strand
ATTTCATTTTTATCGCTTTTGACCCGGAATGTTTGCCGATTACAATTTGCCTTTCCAATCCGACATCATCAGGGCTGAATATTTCATAGGTTGAAGGATGTTTTAGCACACCGTCAGCATGAATTCCTGATTCATGGGCGAATGTATTGCTGCCAACGATTGGTTTGCCGGGGTAAAGCTGCCGGCCGGAAGCGCGGGCTACATATTCGCAAAGATTGCGGAAATCTTCGGTTTTAACCCCGATATTTATATTAAATAAGTGTTTTAGGGACATAGCTACTTCTTCTAAAGCGGCGTTGCCGGCCCTTTCTCCCAGACCATTTACCGTTACACCGATAAAGCGGGCTCCGGCTTTTAACCCAGCCAGTGCATTTGCTGTAGCCATACCAAAATCGTTGTGCGTGTGCATTTCAATTTCCATGCCTGTTTTATCAATCAACTCAGTAATGACATCGTAAGTTTTAAATGGTTCCAGGGTGCCGATTGTATCACAAAATCGAAGCCGGTCTGCTCCTGCTTCACGGGCCTGTCTGGCAAACTCAACCAGAAAGTCCATGTCTGTGCGGGAGGCATCTTCAGCATTAACAGATATATAGAGATCATGCTTGCTGGCAAATTCCACTGCCTCAGTCATTCTTTCCAAAACCTTTTCCCGGGATGTCTTCAACTTGTGATTGATATGAATATCGGATGTGGAGATAGAAATGGCTACGGCATCGACACCACAATCCAGGGATTGCTTTATATCTTCAATATTTGCCCGGTTCCAGGCCATAATGCTAGAATCAAGCTTATAGGAGACAAGCTCTTTGATATACTCTTTTTCATCACCACCCATAATTGGGATACCCGCTTCAATCTGGTGGATACCAAGATTGTTTAGCATCTTGCCAATGCGCAGTTTTTCACAGTTTGAAAAAACAACACCGGCGGTTTGCTCACCATCGCGTAAAGTGGTATCGACCAGGATAGGCAGCCCTTCTTTTATTGCTTCATGGAAACGTTTCATATTATTAAACCTCCTGTTTTATTAAAATGGTAGGTTAGGCTTGATGAACAGCCTTAAAACTCGCAAATCATGTTTTGGTATAAGCTGGCCTCAGCTTTTGGGACGCGAACGAACGAGCTAGTTTGATCTTTTAAAAACAGTGCTTGTGCAAAACACCCTATCTAGTTCGAAAGTCAAAAAATTCAAACTGGATGAGATCATTCTTCGTTAAGGTGCGGATAGCGATAATTTGTTGGAGGATCAAGGTTTTCTTTAATCGTCCGGGGTGAAATCCAGCGGATCATATTCCACATAGAACCTGCCTTATCGTTTGTTCCCGAGGCCCTAGCGCCTCCAAAAGGTTGCTGTCCAACCACAGCGGCTGTTGGCTTGTCGTTGATATAAAAGTTGCCTGCAGCATGTGTAAGAATATCTTCTGCTTTCATAAGGGCATCCTTGTCATTTCCTAGTATACTGCCTGTCAGTCCATAAGGCGATGTCTCATTACACAGGTGCAGGATATCTTCATACTCGTCGTCATTATAAGCATAGATTGTTAAAACCGGACCAAATATCTCTTCTTGCATAGTTTTAAATTTCGGGTTTGTAGTCAGTATTATAGTAGGCCAGATAAAGTAACCTGTGGATTGATCATATTTTCCACCGGCAATTATCTGGGCATCGGTTGCTGTTTCGGCGTGATCAATGTAGTTTGTGATTTTGTCAAAGGCTGCCTTATCTATAACTGCACCCATGTAGTTGGTAAAGTCTTCTACGTCGCCTACTTTAATGTTTTCTGTGGTAGTAATCAGATCGTCTTTTAAATCATTCCATAAACTATTAGGGATATAAGCCCTACTGGCCGCAGAACATTTTTGCCCCTGGTATTCAAATGCTCCTCTCACTAATGCGGTTATCACCTCATCTTTCTTAGCAGTGGGATGAACTACCACGAAATCTTTGCCACCGGTTTCGCCTACGATCCGGGGATAACTCCTATAATTTTCTATATTTTGACCTACTATTTTCCACATGTTGCGGAAAACTTTTGAAGACCCGGTGAAGTGAATACCTGCCAGATCGGGATGTTTTAAAACCTGTTCACCAATTTCTAAGCCGCTGCCGGGCAAAAAGTTAATCACACCGCCAGGAAGACCGCATTCTTCTAATATATGCATGACCAGGTAATTTGAATAAACCGCTGTAGAGGCCGGTTTCCAAAGCACTGTATTTCCGGCCATTGCCGGAGCTGTTGGCAAGTTTCCGCCAATTGCGGTGAAGTTAAAAGGTGATACTGCAAAGATAAAGCCTTCTAAAGGACGGTACTCTACCCTGTTATTTATATTTCGCAGCGATTCAGGTTGGTTTTTGTATATTTCATTCATATAGTAAATATTGAAGTGGAGAAAATCAACCAACTCACAAACTGCCTCGGTTTCTGATTGAAAAATGTCTTTTCCCTGTCCCAGCATGGTGGCTGCATTAATGGTAGCCCTGTAAGGTCCGGCAATTTTCGCTGCTGCCTTTTTAAAAATTAAAGACCGCTTATCCCAGGGCATCCGTTCCCATTTGTGTTTAGCTTCCAGCGAGGCTTCTATGGCCTGTTTTACCTCTTTTTCACCGGCTTTGTGATAACGGGCAATCACTTTGTTATGATTATGGGGCATCCTGATATCGCCCATATTCCCGGTCTTTACTTTACGACCACCGATAATTAAGGGAATTTCTATAATTTCTGAAGATAATTCTATTAATTTTTCTTTCACTGCTTTTTTTTCT
>SKPU01000090.1 GCA_007119335.1 Syntrophomonadaceae bacterium | reverse complement strand
TTCTTCCAGGGGTGTGCTTGCGGCCCATGTCGGTACGGGCTTTATGCGCCTGTACAATCTTTGGCGGTCAACAAAGCCGGTTACGGCGAAAACAGAGTATGTGCCATAAAACTTGATGATGTAACAAAGCGTTGCGGAAAAACTTTTGCTATCGGAATGTTTAATGGCTTAGTGACCATGGATCTGCTCTATAAAATGCTTCATAGAGTGCGACCTTATGAACTGCAGCCCGGCACATCTGATGAACTCTTTAACCACTATAAGGATGAACTGACTGCCCTGTTGGAAAACTATAAGGTGCCCTTGACCAGCCTGATTAGCGGAAGCTACAGGAAACCGCTGGAGGACTTAATCAGAAAAGCGGCAAATGATTTTAGTAACATTCCCGTTGAGGAGACCAGAAAACCGCGCATCCTGCTGGCTGGTGAATTCTACGTGCGCTTAGATAATCGCTCCAACCAATCGGTCATCAAAAAAATTGAAAAAGCCGGCGGTGAAGTATGTCTGTCCCCGGCTTCAGAAATATTTAGCTATACAATTTATATCGACTACCATGAAACCCTGCAGGCCTTTAAACTAAAACGCAGGTTTGCTGATTATGTCAAACAGAAAATATACTCTGTGCTGATCAACATCGCGCATCGTGACGAAGTTGCCCTTGAAAATGCTGCAGGTCCGCTGCTCGAAGATCTCCATGAGCCTGCTCCCTGGGAAATTATGCAGCATGCCGTAAAATATGTTTCCGAGCATTACGGTGGTGAACCAGCGATGACCATCGGGCGCTCTGCTGCATTCGCAAGCAGAGACCGGGTAACCGGAGCGATCTTCGTTGCGCCGTTTACGTGCATGCCCAGTTCCGTTGTTGAAGCCCAGCAAAGGCCACTGCAGGATGAATTAGGGATCCCTATTGTGACAGTCTATTACGACGGACAGGAAAATGCCAACCGCGATGAACTTGTTGAAGGGCTGGTCTTTCAGGCCCGCCAAAAACTTAACGGTGATCAAGCTTTTCCAGCTGCACCACATCAGCAGCCTTTATCAACCGAGGCTTGCCCGAAGTAGAAGACAGCAAAATAGTAGCAGTGGCCTGATCGCTGCGCAGGGGAATCCCCTGGTAAGTGTTCCGGCCACTTTCCTCTAAAACAGTGACCGTAATATTTTGCTTTTTTGCAAGAGCCTCTTCAAAAACCTGCTGCAGCCTTTCCTGTTCTTGCTCGTCAAGCACAGGTCTTTGCATTGTTTCATACCACCGGTTTTGGGCAGCATGTTCCTGCAGAGTGCTCCGGTGTTCCGGAAGCATCATTTGGCTGCAGCCAAATTGTTGGTTAAGTTTTTTGCTCACGAATCATGTCCTCCAATCATTCCGGAGCGCTGGAAAAACTGGGCGCCCGGTGTTAATGCGGAGGCCCGGAAAATGCTGGTTTTGCCAAAACGCTCCTGCACCCGGTCAACTGCCCTGGTTAAAGCCTCTTCCCTTTCATAGTGCTCGGAGAACGTGAGCTGAAGCTGACGGTAAGCGGTCAGTCCGGTCAAGCTTATCCCAACTGCCCGTAAAGGTTTTCTGTCCCAGTGTTTGCGAAAAAGCCAAAGCACGGTGGGGTAAACATCCATTACCGCGGCTGTCGCTTCCGGCAGCTTTTTCTGGCGGGCAAATCCGGAAGGGCGATCAAAATCGGCCCCCTTACAATAAAGGTGAACGGTTGATCCGATCCTCCGCTGCCGGCGGATCCTGCGGCACACTTCTTCAGTCATTTCGCGCAGGACCAGTTCAATCTCTTCCTGTTTTCGGTAGTCCCTGGGTAAAGTGGCAGTGTGCCCGATCCCTTTTTGTTCATGGACTGCACCCGGTTCAACCAGCGAATAATCGATTCCGTGCGCATTAAGCCAGAGAACCTCTCCGTTGATTCCCCAGCGTTTACGGAGGATTTCCCGGGGCAGGCCGGCCAGGTGGCCGATAGTGCGGACCCCAACCCCCTGAAAATTACGCTCCATACGCATTCCGACTCCGAAAAGCGATTTGATCGGCAAACCCCAGGTATAGTCGGCATAATTAGCGCTGTTCAGACCAAAAAAGGCATCCGGATGTTTCTTGGCAAAACAATCACAGGCCATTTTCGCCTGAAGCAGGTTTTCACCCATCCCGATGCGACAGCGGATGCCGGTTTCTTCCCAGACCCGCCTGTTCACCGCTGCAGCAATTTTTTCAGGCGAACCGAGTAGATTCTCCAGGCCTGTAATATCAAGAAACTGTTCGTCAATCGAATAGGGATGAATCCGGTCAGTGAACTGCTCGAAAATGCGGGTTATGCGCAGAGAATAATCAATATAGGTTTGCATGTGGGGGTGGACAAAAGCCACCCACGGACACATCCGTCTGGCTTCCCAGGCCGGCTGCCCGGTTTTAATCCCGAACGCTTTTGCTTCGCGGCTGGCCGCAAGAATTATGCCATGGCGCAAAGCCGGATCACCACAAACAGCTACCGGTTTACCGCGCAGGGCAGGATTCCGGCTTGCTTCCACGCTGGCATAAAATGATTCCATATCGGCCAGAAAGATTGTTTTTTTGCTCATGGCTGCTGCTCACCTGTTCGCCGAACTGATGTTTGCATAGCCAATTATACGCTTTTCGAGACAAAAAGAAAAGGGGGCAAGTTAAGCGGATATAAAGAAAAAGATGCCCGGTAGTGAGTATAAAAATACCCGTTTAGAACAGCTTCAAAGGGTTAGATAACTCCATCTGTTTTTAAGCTTCGGTATGTTTCTGAATC
>SKPU01000216.1 GCA_007119335.1 Syntrophomonadaceae bacterium | reverse complement strand
GTTATCCTTTAAAACAACCTGCCGAAGAAGGAGAGTTACTGTTAAAAATCCTCCGATAAAAATCACCGCATTTATCATTTTCTCTCCCTCCCTTTCCTGGGATATCGATCTTATCAAAGCTTACTGGTTGCGATTCTTCATATCCCGTTGAACCATATAACGAACAGCCCAGGATATGAGCAAAATAATTCCGATGATTATGATGTACTGTACTATCATAGAAATCCTCGCTTTCAAATAAATTTGAACCCTTTAAATTCCGAAACACAATAGATTCCCTTGCATTCTTTTTGAATAGTATAGTTTCTTAGCCTTAGCATGCAAATATATTTGAATTTTGTGTCTTTAGGTAGACCTTGCCTAATATTAACTAAACTGCTGCAATCACCTTCAAATTTAGGGTTTACCAGTGCTGTTAAATATAAAACTGATATAATTTTAAATTATGAAATTTGAAACAACAGCACTTAGTTTATATCCCTATTATGTAAATTATTATATTAAAACGTAAAAGGCTTGTCAACAAGATTGCAAATATTTATACAAGTTAATTTTTTCTCAAGCAATGTCATCCTTTTCAACAATCGCAATGATCGGCCAGGGCCCCCCAAATTTTGGAATGGCTCAAAATGATGATTTAAAGAGGGCCAATGATGCACCTATTGTCCTTTAAAGAGGTCTATGCTATAATCATTTTGCAGCAACCTGATATCGGGGCGTAGCGCAGTTTGGCAGCGCGCCTGCTTCGGGAGCAGGAGGCCGGAGGTTCAAATCCTCTCGCTCCGACCAATGGCAAAGAAGAAGCACGGGACAATCTCCGTGCTTCTGTATTTTTCAATAAAAATTGGTTGGCGCCTATCTGGACAACTCCAGGCTTTCTCCTACGAACTTGCCATATCTCCATTCACCTTCCTGCCTGTTTCCATCCACCCCGGTCCATACCCCGTAACCGTGCCACTCTCCTGAGTCATATTCACCTTCGTGCTGTGCTCCGTTTTGTAAGGTTAACTTGCCCTGCCCATGCGGCTTCCCCTTTTTCCACTCACCTTCATACCTTATCCCCTCTGGCCAGGTGAAAACCCCGTAACCATATTTTTCGCCATCCTTAAATTCACCTATATATTTTCTTCCATCTGGCCAGATCATCATACCCTGACCATGCTTCTTCCCGTTTTTATATTTTCCCGAATAAACACCTGTTTTCACTTTCATCCCTCCTCCCTGTTAGAAAATGATATATTGTTAACTAAACAGACCATGCAAAAAAAGAGAATAACCTACCTGTTACCTTAACCCTTATCTAATGGTTTCCCATTCAGAACAGGCAATGGCATTTTATTTACCCGAAGATAATAGATGTTTTGTTTGACGATTAAATGGTGTGTGTAATTTAAAATGGTGAAAAGATTAAGTCTGGCATTAACTTCACAACTTGAGAGTTATCTATTTAACATTCAACAAATTTTTCTGAATTCCTGCAATAAAAATTTTTTTCACAAAATAATGTGGCGCGCTGCTTGAGCATGCCACAGGTATTCTTATTTCCCACTAACTGTTTTATAGTCCCAATCGACTATGCCTCCAAAATCATAGACATTTTGATAACCCATTTGAATCAAATCTCTGGATGCATCCTCGCTGCGATTACCTGTTCTGCAGTAGACCAGGATTGTAGCTTCCCGATCAGGCAATTTTTCTTCAGCCAGTTCCACAATTTCGTAGTCGGGAATCAGTAGAGCTCCCCCAATGCGGGTTTCTTCATATTCTTCAGTAGTGCGGACATCCAAAACGATCACTTCTTCTTGATCGATCATTGCTTTGGCTTCTTCTGCATTTATTCTTATATACTCCGCTTTTTCATTTTGTCCATTATCTGCTGAATCTAGTTCAGATTCTCCTGTTTCCTTTTTCGTTTGCTCTGGATCCACCTCTGCTGTACAAGAGGCGAGGGTAAACAGAATTAGGGTAAGCAAGGTTGCCACGAGTAAACTTTTCATCTTTTTTGAACCTCTTTTTCATTAGAATCATTGTTGCGCTGAGGTCATTTTCTCTACTCTTCTACAGTTTGTCAGAAGGCTCATTCCATGCTACCGTTTAAAAAAATAGGGACGATTCTCATCGATTAAATGAATCGCCCCACCCTTTTCATTTCATTTATACATCCATCCAAACTAATTGCTTCCTGTCACACCAATTAATATAAAAGGTCTTTTATTTGAGCCTTGATTTCGGTTGTTTCTTTATCTATTTCTTTTCTAACGTTTTCCCACTTATCATCACTGGTTTCTTTTAAAGCTGATAATTTTTCTTTTACCTTGTTTGTTCTTTGTTCCAGTTCTTTTATTCTTTCCTGGTAATTTGCTTTTGTCTCTGCGCTTTTCTTTTCTGCTTCAGCCTTTAGTTTGTCTATTTCACCCTGCCATTCATTTAACTGTGCTTCCAGCTTTTCTTTGTAAGTTGTTTTATCCATATTTTATTCACTCCCTTCGAAAATAACTGCAGTTTAACTAAACTTCCGATATGCTATTACAATTATATCATTTTCCGAACAGAGTATCAAGGCAACCTTTTCACCAGACCATTGATCCTATGCACTATAACTTTGATCTGATCGTGGTCCAGCTTGTATTATTTAAAATTTTGACCCTCTGGCTTGTCAACAAACCGACTCTGTAAATTATCGATTAGTTTTCTTACAAAACAGCAGGGTTTTTTAATTTCATCCAGAATTCTTATAAAGCCACTTTTGCTGGTGGAGGTTGAATAATG
>SKPU01000061.1 GCA_007119335.1 Syntrophomonadaceae bacterium | reverse complement strand
GTCAAGCAGTAACCACATTCGGCTGGGAATTCCCTTAAAATACCATATATGTGATACGGGAGCCGCCAGTTCAATATGCCCCATTCTTTCACGGCGAACTTTTGCCCTGGTTACTTCAACTCCGCAGCGGTCACAAACAATCCCACGGTAACGAACCCGTTTATATTTCCCGCAGTGACATTCCCAGTCTTTTTGCGGACCAAATATTTTTTCACAAAAAAGGCCTTCTCGTTCCGGCTTTAGGGTCCGGTAGTTAATCGTTTCCGGTTTTTTAACTTCACCCCTTGACCAGGCTCTAACCTGTTCAGATGATGCCAATCCGACCTTTAAGGCATCAAAGTTATTTACATCCAACAAAGAGATCTCTCCTCTCGCCAGGTTTTAAACCTGCGCTACTAGTAGATGCTTTATTCATCTTCTTCCAGCTCTTTAGTTTCATCTGCTGATTCTTCTTTTTCGTCGCTTTCCGCTGCTGAAGTTGATCCTGCTTCAGATAACTCAATACTTTCATCATCGTCCTGTTCCTCTTCTTCAAGCTGATCTAAAGAAACTTCTTCAACACTTTGCGATTCAAGATCTGCGGGAACAGTAACTTTGTTTTCAACCCCTTCAGCAAGGCTCAAATCTTCTTCCTCTTCTTCTTTCTCTAATACTGGCTCTTCTTCTTTCTCTTCGCCAGACTGATCCTGATCTGCGTTTTCTTTTTGATATATAAAACGGTCCAAATCGTCTTCGTCCGTTTCCTTACCTTCAATATTTACATCCAGACTACGGTAATCTCCTTCGTCATCAACTTCCCTGATCTCAACTTCTCCGCTTTCTTCGCTAAGCACCCGGACATCGAGACAAAGGCTCTGCAATTCCTTAATTAAAACTTTGAAAGATTCAGGAACCCCCGGTTCGGGAATATTTTCTCCTTTGACAATCGCCTCATAAGTTTTTACACGGCCGACCACGTCATCAGATTTAACTGTAAGAATCTCCTGTAAAGTATAGGCGGCACCGTATGCTTCTAGAGCCCAGACCTCCATTTCCCCGAAACGCTGACCGCCGAATTGAGCTTTACCACCAAGCGGCTGTTGAGTAACCAACGAATAGGGCCCCGTAGAACGGGCATGAATCTTATCATCAACAAGGTGAGCCAGCTTAAGCATATAAGCATAACCAACCGTAACTTTTTCATCAAACTGCTCACCGGTGCGCCCATCATAAAGAACAGTTTTTCCCTCTGCAGGCAGGCCGGCTTCAGCGAAAGCATCAAATACATCCTGCTCGGAAGCCCCATCAAAAACCGGCGAGGCGATACTAATACCCAGGGTTTTAGCGGACCAGCCAAGGTGAGCTTCTAATACCTGCCCAATATTCATTCGCGAGGGCACACCCAGCGGATTGAGGACTATTTCAAGGGGGGTGCCATCAGGCAAGAAAGGCATATCTTCCTCCGGCAGAATCCGGGCAATAACACCTTTGTTCCCATGGCGGCCGGCCATTTTATCTCCTTCGGATACTTTTCTTTTCTGAGCAACATAAACTCGAACCAGCTGGTTCACGCCAGGTGAGAGTTCATCGCCTTCTTCGCGATTAAAAACCTTAACATCAACCACAATTCCTGATTCTCCGTGTGGAATACGCAGTGAAGTGTCTCGGACTTCCCGGGCTTTTTCACCAAAAATGGCCCGCAGCAAACGTTCTTCCGCCGTTAGCTCGGTTTCACCTTTAGGGGTTACCTTTCCGACTAATATATCACCGGCTCTCACTTCAGCCCCGTTGCGGATAACTCCCCTGCCGTCAAGATCTTTAAGAGCCTCTTCACCGACATTTGGTATATCACGAGTGATTTCTTCCGGACCCAGCTTGGTATCCCTGGCTTCAGACTCATACTCTTCAATATGTATTGAAGTAAACCGGTCGTCTTTGACCAGTTTTTCGCTAATCAAAATCGCATCTTCATAATTGTAACCTTCCCAGGGCATAAAAGCGACCAGCACATTTCTGCCTAAAGCCATTTCGCCCAGGCTAGTACAGGAACCGTCGGCAATAACTTCTCCGCTTCTGACTTCCTGACCCCGGCGCACAATAGGGTGCTGATTAATGCAGGTCCCCTGGTTTGAACGCTTAAATTTCTGGAGGAAATAGATATCAAGACCACCGTCAAAACCGGGACGTCGATCTGTTTCAAATCGCTCCCTGGTGCGGCCGTTAATATCATAATTACGCTGATCGGAATCATCGTTCCGGCGAATAATAATTTCATTACTGGTTACCCGCACCACTTCGCCGTCCGCCTGACAAATGGCGACAGCTCCGGAGTCGACTGCAGCCTTCTGTTCTAAGCCGGTCCCAACAAACGGGGCTTCCGCCTGCAGTAAAGGAACTGACTGACGCTGCATATTAGCGCCCATCAGGGCCCGGTTAGCGTCATCATTTTCCAAAAAGGGGATCAGGGCGGTCGCCACACTAACCAGCTGCTTGGGTGAAACGTCCATGTAATCAACTTCGTTGGGATGACGCATCACTGTATCATAATAGTAGCGGCAGATAACCCGGTTAGTGGCAAACTTCCCGTCTTCATCAAGCTTTGCGTTAGCCTGGGCAATTACAAAACGGTCTTCGTCATCAGCAGTGAGGTAAACAATCTCCGAGGTAACCCGACCTTCTTTTTTATCGACCCGCCGATAGGGGGTCTCGATAAAGCCGTATTCGTTAATGCGGGCATAAGTGCCCAGCGAACCGATCAGTCCGATATTCGGACCTTCAGGGGTCTCAATCGG
>SKPU01000232.1 GCA_007119335.1 Syntrophomonadaceae bacterium | reverse complement strand
TTACTGCAATGCCCTGTTCGTTAGCCCGGTTAATCATTTTATCGTCAATATCAGTATAGCTTTGAACCATTTTGACCTTGTAGCCACGGTACTCCATGTAGCGCCTGACGACATCAAAAACTATAAATACCCGGGCATTACCAATATGGATATAATCATAAACAGTCGGACCGCAAACGTAAAAGGTAACCAGTGGAGGCGCTCCGGGTTTTAGTTCTTCTTTACTGCGAGTTAAGGTGTTGAAAAGTTTTATTGCCACTTTTGCAGGTCCCTCCGTTTCCTGAGTCTACATGCTGGCAGCGCAGTTGATCAATTTGATCCTGCAGCTTTTTTAAAGCTTCGGCTACCGGGTCCGGCATGTCGTTGTGATTGAGGTTTACAGACGGCACTTTTTCACCATTATAGTAGACCACCCTGGCCGGAATACCAACCACTGTCGCATTAGGCGGCGCTGCTTTTAAAACTACTGAACCGGCTCCAACCCTGCTATTCTCGCCAATCTCAATCGGCCCAAGTACTTTGGCGCCGGCTCCGACTACCACGTTATCACAAATCGTCGGATGGCGTTTCCCTTTTGCCTTGCCGGTCCCACCCAGGGTGACCCCCTGGTATAAGGTGACATTAGAACCTATCTCGGTAGTTTCTCCAATTACTACTCCCATCCCGTGATCGATAAAAAATGCCTCGCCGATCCTTGCTCCGGGGTGAATTTCAATCCCTGTAATAAAACGGGATATGTGAGAAATCAAACGAGGCAGCAAAACCAGGCCTCTCCGGTAAAAAAAATGGGCCACCCGGTGGCTCAGCAAAGCATGAAGACCGGGGTAACAGGTCAGAACCTCAAGCTTACTCCTCGCTGCCGGGTCTCTTTCTTCAACTGCCCTTATATCTTGACGAATTCTATTAAACATAAAACATTTCCCTTTCTATAAATATTACAACTACTTAAAATGCCTCATGAGCATCAGGACCCGGAGTGGTAACCCTTTCAAGCAGGACAACAGCCTGGGCAGCGATACCTTCTTCCCGGCCGCAAACTCCCAATCGCTCTGTCGTGGTTGCTTTAACAGAAACAGCGCACCTGGAAATATCCAGAGCAGAGGCAATATTTTCACCCATCGCCTTTATATAGGGAGCCAGAACAGGGGCCTGGGCAATTATAATCGAATCGGTATTGCTCACAATCCAGCGCTCCCGGTCAAGCTTGTTCTTCACTTCCTTCAGCAGAACCAGGCTCGATATATCCCGGTAACGATCTGCTCCCGGGGGGAAATGAAAACCAATATCACCCAGTCCGGCCGCTCCGAGCAAAGCATCGCTCAAAGCATGCAGCAGCACATCGGCATCGGAATGCCCTTCCAGGCCTAGATGATAATCTATTTCGACTCCGCCTAAAAAAAGAGGCTTGTTCTCAACAAGACGATGCAAGTCATAGCCAATTCCGATTCGGTTCATCTATCCTCCGCTCCCTTCAGCAGCAAAGACGCAAGCATTAGATCAAGGGGAGACGTTATCTTAAAATTGTTCAATTCTCCGGGCACAGTCCTAACCGGCCTGCCCATAGCTTCAACCAGGGAGGCGTCATCAGTTGCCTCAAAGTTTTTTGCCGCCGCATACCTGTAAGCCTCCAGGATAATCTCCCGCCTGAAAACCTGCGGAGTCTGGACCAGACCCAGGCTGTCCCGCGCCGGTGTTGATAGAATAAAACCTTCCCGATCAACTTCTTTCACCGTATCACTAAGTGGAATGACAGGCACAGCCGAGCCGCATCCCCGACTGGATACTGCTTCCTCTGAAGCAGTATCCAGTAAAGCATCAAGCAGATCGGCTGAAGCCAGCGGCCGGGCTGCATCATGGATACAAACCAGGTCGGCTTCCTCTGAAACAGCTTTTAATCCCCTCTCCACCGACTCCTGCCGGCTGGATCCGCCTTCGATCAGCCTGATCCCTTCCAACTGGCAGTAAGGCTGCAGCAGGCTGGAAACAGCATCCTGTTCCCCGGGAGGCACAACAATAATAATTTCTGTTATGGCCCGGTGATCCAGGAAAAGCTGCAGTGATCGAACCAGTACCGGCTTTTCCTCAAGGACCAGGTACTGTTTACGGATTGCGTTTTTCATGCGCAGTCCTTCGCCGGCAGCAGCTATGATCGCAGCAGCTTTCATTAATAATATACCTCGTTATACCTGCACTTTTAAAGATTCTTATCTTATTCCGCTGTACCTGTCGGCATCCTGTTTAGGCCTGGCAAAAATCATTCGCCCGGCTGCAGTCTGCAAAACACTGGTCACCAAAACCTCAATGGTCTCACCAATATGACGGCGTCCTTCCTCAACGACTATCATGGTGCCATCATCAAGGTAAGCAACTCCCTGTCCAGATTCCTTGCCCTCCTTGATAATTTGCACGGCCATCTCTTCTCCCGGCAGCACCACCGGTTTTACCGCGTTAGCCAGTTCATTGATATTTAGCACTTTAACTCCCTGCAGCTCACAAACCTTATTTAAGTTAAAATCATTGGTAACTATCTTCCCATTAATTGTCTTGGCCAGGCGAACCAGTTTACTGTCCACTTCTGCAATATCGTCAAAATCACCCTCGTAAATCTGCACCGGAATATCCATTTCCTTCTGGATCTTGTTTAAGACATCCAGCCCTCTCCGGCCGCGATTACGTTTGAGCAAATCTGGAGAATCGGCAATATGCCGTAGTTCTTCAAGCACAAAACCGGCTACAACGAGAACACCTTCCAAAAATCCGGTCTTGCAAATATC
>SKPU01000101.1 GCA_007119335.1 Syntrophomonadaceae bacterium | reverse complement strand
CCAGGCCTGCCGGAGCCATGTCGAGAAAAACTTTACCGTCAACCTGATGGTTGACCGCTACCTGGCAGTCTATAAAAAAATCGTTCAAAGCTAACCAATCATTTGCAATCAAGCGATCAGCTAAGGATAGTCAGGCGAATTCAATTCGCTTACTAAAATGTGAGGTGATCAGGATGTATCCCGGTAAAATTTTGCGTCCCGTAAAAGTTTCTTTTGTTTCAACTTATCCCCCCCGCAAATGTGGGATTGCCACTTTTTGTTCAGATTTACTGAACAACATGCAGCAGCTCTATGGTGATGGTGGAAACAGTATTGAAGAGAAGAGCAATTTTGAGGTTATTGCCCTGAACAGGGCCAATGAAAATTACAACTATGACCGTGAAGTAGCTTTTCACATCCGTGATCAGCAGCCCAATGATTACAGGAGGGCGGCTGATTTTATCAACCTTTCTCCGGTCGATGCCGTTTCTGTTCAGCACGAATTCGGTATTTTCGGCGGGGAGGACGGTAACTATATCAACTACCTGCTGGCCGGTTTGAAGAAGCCGGCTATCACCACTCTGCACACCGTTCTTGAAGAACCTACCCCCGGGCAGAGGCAAACCCTGATGCGCATATGTGAATTGTCAGCCCACGTGGTAGTGATGGCCCAGGCGGCGGTTGATATCCTGATCCGGGTCTACCGGGTACCCGAGGATAAAATTCTCTTAATCCCGCACGGCACCCCTGATGTGCCTTTCCTCGATTCTTCTTACTACAAAGACCAATTCCAGGCGGAAGGGCGCAAAGTGCTTTTGACTTTTGGCCTGCTCGGCCCAAGCAAAGGGCTTGAATATGCGATCGAGGCGATGGAGGATGTTGTAAGGGTCCATCCGGATGCCCTCTATATTATTCTCGGGGCGACCCACCCGGAGGTCAAGCGTCTTTATGGCGAAGAATACCGTCACAAACTTGAAAAAATGGTTTATGATAAGGGCTTAGAGCAAAATGTAACCTTTTATAACCAGTATGTTTCCATCGAACGCCTGGTCCAGTTCCTGGTTGCCACCGATGTTTACATCACCCCTTATTTAAGCCGGGAACAGATCACCTCCGGGACCCTGGCCTATGCCCTGGCCTGTGGTAAAGCGGTTGTCTCCACCCCCTACATCTATGCCGAAGAACTGCTGGCTGAAGATCGCGGCTGCTTGGTTCCTTTTAAGGACAGCAAGGCGATGGGGGAGGCAGTAACCAATCTATTAAGCGACGAAGCATTGCGTAACCGGATGCGGAAAAACTCTTATCAATATGGCCGGCAGATGATTTGGAAGGAAGTAGCCCGCAATTACGCTGCTTCTTTCGAACAGGCCCGATTTAGTTATAGCGAAATGCTCTGTCAACCGGCTCAAAGCGCCGAAAGCACTGAACGGGCGATCCTGCCCGAAGTCAATTTAAGGCATCTGCGCGCCCTTACCGATGATACCGGACTGCTGCAGCATGCTGTTTTCTCGGTGCCTAACCGCAATCATGGATACTGCACTGACGATAATGCCCGCGCCTTGATTGCGGCAGTCATGAATTGGCGTCTTTTCAAGGATGAAGCAATTTTTCCGCTTCTCAAAACATACCTGAGTTTCCTGTTCCATGCTTTTAATGAAGATAAAAAGATGATGCGAAACTTTATGGATTATGAACGCTGCTGGCTTGAAGATGCCGGTTCTGAAGACAGCCAGGGCCGCGCCGTCTGGGCGCTTGGCTATCTCATCGCCCATCCGCCCGGTGAAGATTTGCTGGGCCTGGCTAACCGCTTGTTTAAGGAAATTATCAATACCCCCTGTAGTTTTACCTCCCCGCGAGCCTGGGCCTTTACCGCATTGGGGGCCAACTACTACCTCCGCCGGTTCGGAGGTGATCGGCGGGTCCGCCAGATTCTAAGTGAACTCGGAGAAAACCTGCTTCGGCTTTTCCGGCAGAATGCTTCGGAGGACTGGTACTGGGGTGAGGATATAGTCTCCTACGATAATGCCCGCCTGTCTCAAGCTTTGATTGTGACCGGCAGCTACCTGGAAAACGAAGAAATGTTTGACTGCGGAATAAAAAGTTTGCAATGGTTAATAGATATTCAGACCAACCCGGAAGGTGGACACCTGTCGCTTATTGGTAACGACGGTTGGTACAGGAAAGATGGAGAAAAAGCCCGCTTTGACCAGCAGCCTGTCGATGCCACGGCCCTGGCCGATTCCTGTTACCAGGCCTTTGTGACGTCAGGTGAAGCCCACTGGCTCGAAAAAATGGAATGGGCCTTGAACTGGTTTTTCGGCAGCAACGATATTCATCAACCGCTCTACCATTTCTCCCTTGGTGGCTGCTACGACGGTATCCAACCGGCCGGTGTAAACCAGAACCAGGGTGCAGAATCAGTTGTCTCGGTAATCCTGGCCCTGCAAAGAGTGCACCTGGTCGCCCACCAGGGCCTCTCCCAGGAACTGCTCATGCCAAAAGGTTGGAGCTTCAATAACAACGGATGATCAACTATATAGCCGGGCAGGATCTGAAGAGGACAGTTTTTTAAAAATGGATATGGCACGACAATCCAGTTGACCGCTTTTATGAATAAAGATGGGGTGATCTTATGTATGTAGTAATTTTGGCCGGCGGGAGTGGAACTCGCCTGTGGCCGCTTAGTCGCGAATTGTTTCCCAAACAGTATCTGTCTTTGCCCATTGCCGGGGCGGGAACTGCTGAAAAAACTTTATTCGAGGCCACTTTTGATCGGGTTACCACTGCGGTATCTCCTTTGAATATTGTTGTGGTCACCCACTGCGATCAGGCTGCTGAAGTAAGGCGCCAGCTTGATGGGGCCGGACTTTCCCAGGTGCTTGTGCTTAAAGAGCCGCAGGCTCGCAACACTGCTGCCGCGATCGGCCTTGCTGCCTGCTATCTGCAGGGTGAAGCAGGCCCTGACGCAGTAATGGCGGTCCTGCCCTCCGATCACCTCATCAAGGATCACGCCCGCTTTAATGAACTTCTGCTCACCGGTCGGGCTGCAGCACAGCAGTATGGCCTGGTCACTTTTGGCATTCGCCCTACCTACCCTGAAACCGGATATGGCTATATATGCTGCGGCGAGAAGTTAGACCAGTCAACCCACAGCGTCGCTAAATTCGCGGAAAAGCCCGATCTTGAAACAGCAAAGAATTACCTTGAGGATTCCCGTTACCTCTGGAACAGCGGGATGTTTGTTTTCCGGGTGGATGCGCTTCTCGAACAGTACAGCAAACACTTACCGGAAATGTATAACGCACTTTACAAAATAGATTACTATAAGTTTTCAAACCTCGAAGAAATCTATCAAACCCTGGAGAAAATCTCTATTGATTACGGTATCTTAGAGTGCGCAGACGGGGTAACAGTGATCCCTGCTGATATTGACTGGAGCGACCTGGGCAGCTGGGAAGCTTTCTACCAGGTGGCCCCCAGGGATGAAGAAGGCAACTATATTAAAGGGCGGGTCATCCCGGTCGATACTGAAAACAGCTTGATTATCTCTGATCAACGGCTAATCGGCACAGCCGGGATCAAAGACTTAGTGATCGTTGATACTGCTGATGCCCTGCTGGTTTGCGACCGCAAACAAACCCAGGATGTTAAAAAAATAGTAGACCAGTTGTCCGCGCAGGGGGCCAAAGAAGCCAGAGAACATCAAACCGTTTACCGGCCCTGGGGCAGCTATACTTCTCTTGAAATTGGCGACAAGTACCAGGTTAAAAGGATTAACGTCAATCCCGGATCGCGCCTCAGCCTGCAGAGCCACCGCCACCGATCTGAAAACTGGGTGGTGGTTAACGGGGAGGCTTATGTGACCATCAATGATCAGCAATTTACGGTTCAGCAGGGGGAGCACATTTTTGTCCCGACCGGAGCGCGCCACCGCATGGAAAATAAAGGGGAAGAACCGCTTGTTTTCATCGAGGTGCAAAGCGGTAAGTACCTTGGCGAAGATGATATCGAACGCTTTGAAGATGACTACGGGCGCACGGATGCAGCGGGGGAAACTTCTTGCGGAGGGGATAACCCGGCAAAACCGTCCTCTTTGCCGGCAGCAGACGCGAACCCGGCTCAACTAGCCCGCCAGCGCTTTGAACAGTGGCTGGCCCACCCCGAGCTCGAAGCAGATATGCGCCGGGAATTACTGGCTATGCAGGATGATGCCGAACAGATTCAAAACCACTTCGGCAGTGAGCTGGTTTTTGGCACCGGCGGGATGCGCGGGGTAATCGGCCCCGGATTGAACCGCATTAACCGCTATATCATTCGCCGCGCCACGCAGGGCCTGGCTGATTACTTAAACAAGCTTGCGGCAGCAAGCCCGTCATCAGAAGGGTCCGCGGGCGATGGGGATTCTTCCAAAGAGGCTTCTTTAAAGGTAGCTATCGCCTACGACACCCGCCGCTATTCGCCTGAATTTGCCGAAGCAGCTGCCGGGGTTTTAGCGGCCAATGGAATTAAAGCCCTGCTTTTTAATGATATTCGCCCTACTCCAGTCCTCTCCTATGCCACCCGCGAACTCGGCTGTGCTGCCGGCATTGTAATCACTGCCAGCCATAATCCTCCGCAGTATAACGGTTATAAAGTATACGGCCCCGATGGAGGGCAGGCGGTCAGCCCGCTGGTTGACGATCTTGTCGAGGCTATTACAGCAGTAGACATGTTTCATGATGTGCAGACCATGCCCCGGGAAGAAGCCATCGCAAAAGGGTTGATGGAAACTATCGATCCGGCTCTGGATCAAAGCTACCTGGAGAAAGTAAAAGCCCTGTCCTTAAGCAAACCCCGGGAGAATATAAAGGTAGTTTTTACGCCCCTGCATGGGACCGGGGAAGTTTACATCCCGACCCTGCTTGCCGAACCTGACTACATCGCGCTATTTCCGGTCGAGGAACAGAGCAACCCCGACTCAGAATTCAGTACCGTGGAGGTACCCAACCCCGAAGACCCGGCAGCGCTCGATATGGCCCTGGCAAAAGCTCGCAGCGTTGAAGCGGATCTGGTTTTAGCAACCGATCCCGACGGAGACCGGGTCGGCACTGCTATTCGAGATCACCGGTCCGACTACGTAATCTTAAGCGGCAACCAGGTCGGAGCTCTGCTAATCGAGTACATCTGCAGCCGCCTGATGGAGCAGGAGGCCATGCCTGCTGAACCGGCCCTGATCAAAACAATTGTGACCGGTGACCTCGGCCGCAGGATCGCAGAATCTTACGGCCTGCAGGTTATCGAAACCCTGACCGGTTTTAAGTTTATCGGTGAAAGAATCAAGGAATTAGAAGCCCGGGGCACCCCCCGGTTTATTTTCGGCTACGAAGAAAGCTGCGGTTACTTGTCCGGCACTTTTGTCCGGGACAAAGATGCAATTATTGCCGCCCACCTGATCGCAGAAATGACCGCATATTACAAGGAATACGGTAAAAATCTGCTCCAGGTCTTAGATGAGCTCCAACAGCGCTTTGGTTACCACTACGAAGACCTTTTTACCATAGAACTGGAAGATATCTCCGAGGCAGGCCGTCATGTTGCCGCCTACCATGCGCTGCCCGCCCAATTAGGCGGCCTGCAGGTCGTGGAAAAGAGGGATTATGAGCAGGGCAAGGGCTGGGATTTACAGTCCGGCCGGGAATACGAGCTTACTTTGCCCCGTTCCCCGGTTTTACACTTTAGTTTAGAGGACGGTTCGTGGTTTGCTGTGCGCCCTTCAGGTACCGAGCCGAAAGTTAAGTTTTACCTGTCGGTTACAGCTCCGGAGGCCTTTGCAGCAGAGCAAAAATTGGCCCGTTTGCGCGAAGCCGTGCTAGAGATAAAATGAAGTATGATAAAGTCGATACAATAATTATAGGCGCCGGGGTGATTGGCCTGGCTGTTGCCGAAGAGCTTTCTGCCCGGTGGCCGGGAAGCTCCGCTGTTTTGATAGATCGGCACGAAAGCTTCGGCCGCGAAACGTCCAGCCGCAACAGCGAAGTGATTCACGCCGGCATCTACTATCCGACCGGGACCTTGAAAGCAGGGCTCTGCGTAGAAGGTAAAACCCTGCTTTATGAGTTCTGCGATAAGTGGAAGATCCCCTACCAGCGCACCGGCAAACTAATAGTTGCCGGGACTGCTGAAGAATCAGCTTCCCTGGAGGAACTGCTCGACCAGGCTACCGCTAACGGGGTGGATGATCTCGAAGTACTCGGATCCTCTCAAGTAAGCGAGCTCGAACCCTCGGTTAACGCAAAGCATGCCCTGCTTTCCCCTTCCACCGGGATCATTGACAGCCATGCCCTGATGACCCGCCTGGAGCAAAATGCCTTACAAAACGGGGTTTTACCCGCTTACTGCCATTTTGTGAACGCAATCGAACCGCTCAGCGAAGGATACCGGGTTCACTTTGAAAACCCCGACCGCAGCACCGATGCCCTGGAGTGTCTCCATCTGATCAACTGTGCCGGACTGCAGTCTGACCGCATAGCAGCCCTGACCGGGATCGATCCCGCAGCAGCCGGTTACCGTTTACATCTCTGCAAGGGTGAGTACTTCAGCCTCCCCCAGGTTAAGGGCAGCTTGATCAGGCACCTGATTTATCCGCCCCCGCTGCAAGATCTGACCGGACTGGGCATTCATGCCACCAAAACGCTGGACGGCCGCCTCAGGCTCGGCCCGAACACGCTCTATATTCCAGAAGAAGATTACCGCGTTGATCCGGAACACGCCGCTGATTTCTACTGCGCCGTAAAAGCATTTTTACCTTTCATCGAAGAAGCTGATCTCGAACCCGAAATGGCCGGGATCAGGCCCAAATTATCCGGTCCCGGCGAACCATTCCGCGACTTTGTAATCCGCGAGGAATCAGAACGCAGCCTCCCCGGCCTGATCAACCTGATCGGCATTGAATCACCCGGCCTGACGGCCTCCTTCGGCATTGCCCGCCTGGTCGGCAGATTGCTTGGAGCATAAAAAAAGAGCTTGCCGCTTACGGCGCGAGCCCGCTCTACTTTATAAAAATGCTTGTCCCCTTGTTTACTTACTCGCTGATTTTTTGGCGCAGCCGGTTAAGCAGCTCCCGCTTCTTTTCATCTTTTGTCTCCTGATAATTTTCCTCGATTTCACCGGTAATCCTGGTAGAATGACCCTGCCTGTTTAATTCCGCTTCCATCTCCTCGAGCATCTCATAAAAAATCTCATCCACGTTATTTTCAAGCATCCGCCCGGCCTGGATATATTTGTTGGTCAGCACAAAGCGATCCACGGTCCCGTCTTTATCCTGCTTGTGGTACTCGTTTAAGGCTGCCTGGAAAAGGCTTTCCAGCCTCTCCATAGCTTTATCTTCAAGCTCTTCAAAAGCAGGTTCATATGCATCAATGATGCTATCTAAATCTTGCTCCCCACTGTCTGTCACAGGCGCAGACACTCCAAACTCGCTGAAGAAATCGTCACCATACTGGGCCCGCAGCTGGCTTGCCAGTAAGGGGTTGTAGCCAAGCGCTATTGAAGCAGCCAGCGCAAGCCCGGCCAGTAAGACTATTGATATGACCACGAGCGGCCACTTTTTTCGGCGGGGTTTTTTCCTCCGCCTCCGGTATACTCTTCTGCTCACTTCAGTCCCAGCCTTTGTAGTAAATGATCGGTTTCTTCAAAATCAGGAAAGTAGTAATAAGTTTTGCTATCGATGCGTTCCTGGTAGATAATCTCGCCTTCACCGGGCAGAACCGCTGTTTCCATTCCCTCCGGATCCTGGTTATAGAGCAGATTAAGCAGGTCGAGAATATCCCAGTCTTCCAGGCTCGTATATAACTTGTCATCTAACTGCTCAGTAACTTCCATCAGCTGTTCGGTTTCCATCGTTTTGCACTGTTCAAGCATTCCTTTTAGCAGATGCTGGTTACGCAGCACCCGATCTTCGTGCTGACTGGCTGATCCCGGTTCCGGGATGCGCGGATTCTGACGGTGCCTGGAATAGATTAAAGCCTGCTTGCCGTCTAATTGTTGTAAACCGGTGGGCAGGCCACGTTCACTGAATTCCGGGGCCACCGTAATTTCCACTCCGCCAATGTAATCGACAAGCCTGATGAAGCCGTCCAGGGTGATACTGGCATAGGCATGCAGATCGATATCCAACAAATCTTCTACTGTTTTTGCCGCCAGCCGGGCTCCGGCATGGTAATCGTTATTCTGGCCCATCCCGCGATTGTTGGCCCAGGCCAGGTGATCTTGCCCGGAATCCTGGGGGGCCCAATCCTGATTAGAGACGAATGTGTCGCGTTTGATAGAGAGCAGTGCGCTCTCATAGGTAGATAAATCGTAAGAAATAATCATTATCAAATCGCTCATGCCCCGGTCATCGAGTCCAAGGAGGAGAATATTTTTTTGACCATCCGGTTTTTTAGGTTCCCAGACATGATCATTTTCCTGCTCAGGATTCGGTTCTTCAACCTCTACTGCAACCGGTTGGTTTTGGTCCTGTTCACTGGCAGACGCGCCCCACGAAGAAAAAAGAGTGTTGTGCACAAAGAAGCCTGTTCCCGATAAAGCTATAACAGCGATTAAAACTATCCAGAATATCGTTTCAGGCGATTTTTTGTGCCTCCCAAAAGATCTTCGCGTGCTGCGACTGTTTTTTCTTCTTTTTCTCCCCATCCCAGTTCCTCCTCATCCAGAGGTGCAAGCATAGATTAACGGGCAGCTCAAAAATGAGCGCCCGCCAGGGATTAACCACCTGTCAATAGACGGATCACTATAAATGCAAGGTGCGTTCTGCGAACCCGCAAGCAAAATGTAAATCTAGGTCCAGCAAAAACCGATAATTCCCTGCCGCCAATTTTAAATTACCTGGCCTGTAACTTCCTGAATGTTATAAATGAACCGGCCAGCACCGCAAGCCCGCCTATCAAAAGCAAGGGGCCGAGGAAACTGCCGCCTCCTGTGGGCGGAGTTGGTTCATCAGGATGTACAGTTACCGTGGCGGTGGCGGTAAGGCCTCCGTCTTCAGTAATTGCTGTAATAACTGCTGTCCCCGGTGCGAGCGGGGTAACAACAGCATCACTGCTGGCTTCCACAGTAGCTACGCCCTCATCACTGGATGACCAGTCGACCTTGGGGTTGGTGGCGTTTGCCGGTTTGATAGTCGCCCGCAGGATACCAACTTCACCACCTGCAACCAGCTCGAGGCTGTCGGTGTTCAGGGTGATTTCTTCTACCGGAATCGGGCTGTCCACCTCATCATCTTCTGCCCCGGCTGCACCACCCAGAGCCAATACGAGGACCAACACAAGGACCAGGCTGAGATAAAACTTTTTCATAATTTTCTCCTCCTCTACAATTTTCTTGGGCACGCATCTGACTAAACAGATTAATTAGGCAAAATACTACTGTTTATTGTAACACATTTTTGGCACTTTTTGAAAACAAAAAATAAAATTGATAATTCCTGTTTTGATTCCGGCTTTTGACCCTCAGCCTGTCAACCGCTATAATGGATCAGGCAAGCAGCATATATTATCACCAATCAGGAGTAAAGATGCCCCTACTGACCCTTACGCGCGTTGAAAAATACTATAGTTCCGATTTAATCCTGGACAATATAACCATGCAGCTCCAGCCCGGAGAAAAAGCGGGACTGATCGGTCCCAATGGTTCGGGCAAAACTACCCTGCTTAAAATTATTGCCGGTGAGCTTGAAGCTGATCGGGGAGTGGTCCACCTGACCCGCGGGGTCCGCTTCGGTTACCTGCCCCAGGAACCGCGGCCGATTACAGACGGGACCCTGCGAAACCATCTCGAACACCCCCTGCGTCATATTTTCGGCATGAAAGAGCAGATCTCCTCTCTAGAAAAAGAAATAGCCGCGCAGGCCGAAAAGGGAGGAGAGCCGCCCTGTGAGCTGCTCGATCGCTATGCCGCCCTGACCAGTCGCTTTGAAGAGGAGGGGGGCTACCAGGTCGAAAGCAAGCTCAGTGGAGTGGCCCGGGGCCTTGGCTTCAGCGAAAGCGATCTTGACCGCGCCCTGTCCGAATTCAGCGGAGGCGAAAAGACCAGGGCCCGCCTGGCCGGGTTGCTCCTGCAGGATCTTGACCTGCTCCTGCTCGATGAACCGACCAACTTTCTTGACCTCTCCGCCCTGGAATGGCTTGAAAAACACCTGCGCGACCTGCCCTGTGCCCTGCTGGTGGTCAGCCACGACCGATTCTTCCTTGACCGGGTAGTCAGACGCATCTTCGCGCTTCACGGCGGCCGGATCAAAGCTTACAGCGGAAACTACAGCTCCTACCAGGAACAGCTTAAGATCGAACAGCTGAGCAGCGAACGTGAATACCAGCGCCAACAGCGCATTAAAGCCCGTGAAGAGCGCCTGATTCGTGAAGCCAAGGCTGATGAACGCTCCAAAAGGCAGGCCAAAAGCCGCCAGAAACGCCTTGAAAAGTTCGACCAACCAGAACGCCCCGCCCAGCAGGCCCAAAGTTTTAAACTCGGGCTCGGTTATAGCGGCCGCAGCGGAAGCCAGGTCATTATCTTCGACCAGGTCTGCAAATCATTTGATGGCAGCCCCATTTTAGAAAACCTCTCTTTCGAAATCAGGTGGGGTG
>SKPU01000234.1 GCA_007119335.1 Syntrophomonadaceae bacterium | reverse complement strand
CATTGCAAATGCTTTCTGAGAAACTTTATCCCTGATATAATCCCAGTAAGCATGATCAAAGCAGTCCACCGGCTCAGTCAGCTTGCCGTTATGAACGCAGAATCCAACCGCGCTGACTACCGGCGGACCATCGAAATATGAAATGCAGCAGTGCATCTTCGCCGGCATAAGTGGTCCCGTATGGCTACCGCGCATAAAACCGGCCACATAATGGCCAATGCTATAAGGTGAAAGCACTTCACCGGTTGCCGGGAAATCACCCTGACAGCGAACCAGCAGCACCGGATCGTCTTTACCGGTATAAGTGCCGGCAATATTATGTAAACGTGTTGTGCTTGCTGCAACTGCCTGAGCACCCGTAGCCCTGGAATAAATTTTAGAAACTACAAATCGCTCATTATCCCGCAAAAGTGCGGCAACATCATAAATTTCCTCCGGGGTATTTAATTCAATAATCCGATCTTCTTCAGTATGAGCCACATCCATGATTACAAATTTAAAACCTTCACTTATTTTAGGAGATAAGATCAATCCTGAACAATGCATCGGATCTGCAAAGCTTAAATACAACGGTAAATTATACGCACCCGGGTCAGTTTTATCTGCTGTGAAAAGTAAAAAAGGCTCAGCTTTGCGCTCATCGATTTCCATCTCAGCTACTGCCGGTCCGAGACCTTTTACATTCCCTGAAAAAGCATCAGCTAATAAGTCCTGCCCGGCGCCATATAAGCCCTGTTCCTTTGCTGTTTCTGTTCCACAAATAAATGCATCCCAGGCTAGTTGATGCAGTTCTTGACAATCCTCTCCGTGCTGATGGCAAAATAATATAGCCACATCATCACCGGTGCTCCCGACATAAAAATCGGTAACCATCTTTCCCAGTTCTTTGTCGATACACTCCGTGACAGACTCAACCAGTGCTTTGCTGGGCTTGATATGTCCGGCAATACTGCCGATATCCGCCTTAATCACGCTCAAGGTCGTTTTCAACTTTATCCCCTCCTTGCTTTAATTTGAGGCTTCAACTACCCATAATGCTGCCTGTTATCTGTGCTCCATAAATGTTTGCTTACTCAATTGTTTGTCTTTATTTATATTTTCGACTAACTTCATGCGATATCCTTCAAAACCAGCTAATAACTTATCAAATTCAAGCCACCTGTGGTTATCTTCTGTAAATATTGGCAAAAATCTTTTTAAAAGCTCTAAAAAGACCATTTAAAACAAAAAAGAGAACGTCGGGTTCGCGTCCTCTTAAAAGTCTGCTTAAGCTAAGTTATTATTGATTTTTATTATTATCTGACATAACATCAATAATAATCGGCATAATCATCGGCTTTCGACCTGTGTGTTCATAAAAGTAGCTTGAAGTGGAGTCCCGGATCTTAGATTTAATTTTATTCCATTCCAACAACTTTTCCTGGTTGATTTTATCTACAGTTTTAGAGAGCGCATCTTTTGCCCCCTCCAATAAATCAACCGACTCACGGACATATACAAAACCACGGGTAATAATTTCCGGCCCGGCCAAAACTTTTTTCTTGACCGGATCCATAGCCAGGATAATAATTACTATGCCATCTTCCGAGAGCATTTGCCGGTCCCGAATAACCACTTCGCCAACATCTCCGACTCCAAAGCCATCAACCAGGACTCTGCCGGCCGACACCGATCCGGCCATCCTGCCGCGACCAGAGGAAAACTCCATCACATTACCCGGCTTGGTCAGAAAAACGTTCTCTTCCGGAATGTCCAGTTTTTGGCATATCTTTGAACAGCTGGCCTGCTGTCTGTATTCACCGTGAACGGGGATTACATATTTGGGAGCCAGCAAGTTGAGCATCATTTTAATTTCTTCTTCACTACCGTGCCCGGAAACATGGACTCCTGATACCGGTTGGTAGATAACCTCTGCCTTGAGTTGGAAAAGATTGTTTACTGTCCGGGAAACCAGCTTCTCGTTGCCCGGAATTGGATTGGCTGCAATAATAACGGTATCCCCTGGTAATATGCCTACCTGGCGATGCTCTGCCTGTGATATTCTGGTCAAAGCCGACATAGGCTCCCCCTGGCTGCCGGTAGTAATCAAAGCAATCTTCTCAGGAGGCAGATCTTTAAGTTTATCGGTATCCACCATGACTCCATCCGGTATTTTGAGATAAGCAAGTTCAGTGGAAATATCCACCGAATTTACTAAACTGCGTCCGACTACACAAACTTTTCGGTCATAACGGACTGCTGCGTCAACTACCTGCTGAATGCGGTGAATGTTTGAGGCGAAGGTGGCCAGAATAATCCTGCTTCGTGAAAGTCTGAAGATCTCGTTTATACTTTCACCGACTTCCTTTTCGGATAAAGTATAACCCGGGCGATCAGCATTTGTACAATCTATTAAAGCAGCTAACACCCCTTTTTGGCCTAATGCAGCGAGCTTATAATAATCAGTAATTCTACCGTCTACCGGGGTTTGATCAAACTTAAAATCACTGGTATAAACCACAGTGCCAACCGGGGTATCGACGGCTACGCCTACAGAGTCAGGGATGCTGTGATTTGTCCTGAAAAATTCAAGCTTGAAGTTATCAGACAAAACCAGCTCCTGATCAGGATGTATTTCATTCATTTTGATGTTTTTAACCGGTGTTTCCCTTAATTTTGCCTCAAGTAAACCGAGCGTTAAACGGGTTCCGTAAATAGGCGCGTTTAACTCCTCCAGGAAATAAGGCATTGCTCCAATATGATCTTCATGGCCGTGAGTAAGAATAATCCCCAATATATTAAGGT
>SKPU01000154.1 GCA_007119335.1 Syntrophomonadaceae bacterium | reverse complement strand
CTCCTTTCCATTAATGCTTTATCGGTAATTGCAAAATTCTAATGGGAAACCCGGTAGATCAATTCCTCTTTATAACCGGTTACAATCTTCACATATCCACTTAGCATCTTGTTAACTTCTTCATCACCGGTGTCGACAAGTAAACGGCCATCCTCCAGGGCCAGGATTTTCTCCCTGGTCGCTAAAACCAGGATATTCTTTTTACCAACTGCCCGGATCACATCGGCGCTGATCTGCTGGTTGCCCCGACCAAAAAGATAACCCTGGCCACCGATAACAGTGACCACGATTTTTGCCTGCTTGCCGGAAATCAACTCCAACAACTTTTTTTCATTGACATCAGAGGCCAGAAGCTTGCCATTATAGACAATATCCACTCCTAGCAGTGTATTTTTCAAACCAAGCTTTTTCATAATCGGCGCGATTGTCGATCCCGGGCCCATAATGTAAACAACCTCGTCCTCCATCTTTTCCACTACGCTATCTGCTATTGCATTCAATACGGATTCTTCGGTCTCCGCCCCACCGACTTTCAAGTGCTGCATCAAATCCCCGGCACATGGTACCTGCAGGTAACCATAAAGCTTCGCTGAGAGGCGGCCTTCCCGAAAAGCATCTTCATCGATATCCATTACCTCAGCCCTGCGCAGCGGTAATCCTGCCTCTTTTAAAAATTGTACAGCCAGTTCCCCCGCATTACGGGGAGTAGTAGCATATACAGCTGAATGGATTTTAACCCCGGCCGGGATACCGATAGCCGGCAAGCTGGCGTTATCACCAACAACGTGATAAATATTTCGGGCAGTCCCGTCGCCACCTACAAAAAGAAGCAGATCTAATCCCAGGGCAGCCATTTCCCGGGCGGCCTTTTCAGTATCTTCAGCCGTTGTCGGCTCGCTAATCCCGGCAATGACCTGCGGTTCAAAACCACACTCCCGGGCTACATCTTCACCCATTGTCCCCGGGCAGGTAACCAGTTCAACATCTTCTTTTATCTCCGCTAAAACCCGCAGGGCGAGAGCAGCTTTTCGGGCCGACTCGGGGCGAGCCCCCATCGCCCGGGCCTTTTCAACTATTCCCGGCCCGTCAGTTCCCTTTAAACCAACTTTCCCGCCCATACCGGCCACCGGGTTAACGATTAATCCTGCTCTTTTCATCGGCGTCCAAAATGAAGGGGCGCTTTATTTACAGCCATGGCCGCTTCCCAGACCGCTTCGGAAAGGGTCGGGTGGGGGTGAATAAGTTCAGCGAGATCAGCGGCACTGGACCCCTGGGCTACCGCCAGGGCTCCTTCCTGGATCAGGTCAGAGGCATGGGGCCCAAGAATATGAACTCCGATCACCGTTTGTTGATCCCCGGCAGCAATAATTTTAACAGCTCCTTCCCCTTCTCCCTGGGTAGCTGCTTTACCACAGGCGGAAAATGGGAATTTGCCGATTTGCAGATCTTCATAACCTTTTTCTTTTGCTTCTTCTTCACTCAGACCGACACA
This sequence comes from Syntrophomonadaceae bacterium, assembly GCA_007119335.1. Taxonomy (GTDB): domain Bacteria; phylum Bacillota; class Dethiobacteria; order DTU022; family DTU022; genus B1SED10-74M. The sequence goes on along the minus strand of SKPU01000154.1, from coordinate 1,303 downwards.
GGCCAGTTCCGGATCAGTAAAAAGACAGCTTGGCACCACAGATCCGTCAAAATCAGCATCCAGGCCGGCGATATTTTCAGCAGCAACCAGCCCCTGGTGATAGGCAACATGGGCCAGGAAATAACCCGGTGCTGTCACGTCACCAACAGCATAAATTCCCGGAACCGAAGTTTCCATCCTGCTGTTAACTTTGATCCCGGCGGCATCGTATTCAACGCCCAGGGCATCAAGATCCTGATCCCCAAAAGTAGCTTGACGCCCTACCGAAAGAAGCACCTTTTCTGCCTCCAGCTCTTCCTGTCCTTTCTTGCCGCTGACGGTGAGTTTTAATCCACCAACAGTTTCTTCAATTTTTTCAACTGGAGTATTCATCATAATCTGCTGACCGCTCTTGCGCAGGTAAGTTGATAAACGCCGAACCATTTCTAAGTCCATGCGGCGCAGCAGCCGCTCACTGCGATGGACAATGGTTACTTTAGTGTCCAGGCTTGAAAATATCGAAGCCATTTCCAGGGCGATAACTCCTCCACCGATCACTGCCATAGAGGTAGGAAGCTCTTCTAAGGCCAGAGCTTCCCAGGATGTAATCACTCCGGGCAAATCCAGGCCGGGGGTAGGGGGGAAAATTTCTTCACTGCCCGTAGCCAGAATAATATTTTCTGTATCTAGATCAATTTCTTCGCCGCTTTTTAAATTAACCTTAACCCGGCTTGAAGAAAGTGCTTCAGCTGAGCCAAAGAAAATATCAACTTTTTCCTTTTTGAGCAGTTCTTCAACATGTCCGGTCAGTTCATTAACAACCGCTTTTTTCTTATCCTGGAGTCGGGCAAATGAAAAATCAACATCTTTAAACTCAAACCCAAACTCACCGGCTGAATGAATGCGGCGATATAAAGCAGCGCCGTGGGTCAAGACTTTAGTCGGTATACAGCCGTGGTTAAGACAGACTCCACCAAGGGCTTCTTTTTCCACTACAGCTGTCTTTAAACCCAGCGATGCGGCCCTTAATGCTGCCAGGTAACCGCCCGGACCACCACCAATTATTATCAGCTTGTATTTTTCACTCACCAAATCAACCTCCTACTCCTTGATTAATCTATCCGAGCTGGTAAACACTGCCGGGATAACCATCGAAAATGCTTTAACTAATGCCCGGGTCATCCGATTAAAACTGACATTATAGCCCAGATCATGCAGGCCGGCCGCTTTCTGACCAAGCTCTATCGTTTCGCTACTCGCACTAGATGCGCGATCTTTTTTTAACACCTTCCGGTAAAGATCCGCGGGCAGGGAAAAAAGAATT
>SKPU01000124.1 GCA_007119335.1 Syntrophomonadaceae bacterium | reverse complement strand
GCAATTTATCTATACACTTTTGAGCAGCTTCAACGGGACGACCTGCAGTTGGGAATTTTACTTTAGTTATTTGATCATTTTCAATAAGTACACCCTTAGCCGAGAAAACTCCAATATCGAGGCCAAGGCTGATAATCGGCAAAATTTCTTGACCCTTTTCCATAGTTATAACCTCTCACTTCTTTTAAAGCTGATTTAAAATAATAGTTAGTTTAACATTTAATTATTAGATAATCAACGCCATAATCGCTTTTTGCACATGCAGGCGGTTTTCTGCCTGATCAAAAATGATAGACCGGGGGCCATCAATCACCTGGTCTGTTATTTCCTCACCCCGGTGAGCGGGCAGGCAATGCATTATTAGCACATCTTCTTTCGCTTTTTCAAGGAGGGCGCTATTAACCTGAAAACGGGAAAATGTATTTAACCGTGCTTCATATTCTTTTTCCATGCCCATACTGGTCCAAACATCTGTATATACGATGTCAGCAGTTTGAACCGCCTGTACAGGGTCATCCTGAATATCAATGGTTGCTCCGGTTTTAGCGGCATCAATTCTTGATAGGCGTGTAATCTCAGGATCCGGTTCGAATCCGGAAGGTGAACAAATAGATGTATGCATGCCCATTTTCGCCCCGCCAAACATCAGTGAGTGGGCCATATTATTACCATCACCGATGTAAGCAAGTTTAAGCCCTTCCAAGTTATTCTTTTTCTCTTTAATAGTAAAAAGATCAGAAAGGACCTGGCATGGATGCAGCAAATCTGTTAAGCCGTTAATAACAGGAACAGAGCTGTATTCAGCCAAGTCTAGAACATCCTGATGTGAAAAAGTGCGGATCATGATTCCGTCAAGATAACGACTCAGATTTCTGGCAGTGTCGGCAATAGTTTCTCCGCGGTTTAGTTGTAGATCATTAGCGTTTAAAAACAAGGCATATCCACCTAGCTGCCACATTCCCACTTCAAACGATACCCTTGTCCGGGTCGATGATTTTTGGAAAATCATGCCAAGGCTTTTATCTTTTAAAGGCTGATATACTTCACCAAGTTTTTTCTTCATTTTAAAGTTTTGTGAAGTGTCAAGGATCTGATCTATTTCTTCCCGGCTTAAGTCATGAATAGATAAGATGTCCTTTCCTTTCATGTTTACAGCCATCTTTACATGACCTCCTTTTCGATTAGTCCCGATCAACAGTGCAGGCAATCCCCTGCCCTCCACCAATGCAAAGTGTAGCCAGTCCTTTTTTAGCGTCTCTTTTTTGCATCTCATGCAGGAGAGTGATAAATATTCTTGCTCCGCTTGCACCGATGGGGTGACCAATAGCGATTGCTCCACCATTAACATTAACCAGCTCTGCGTTCAGGTCGAGTTCCTTAATTACACTTAAAGCCTGGGCAGCAAATGCTTCATTTGCTTCGATAAGATCAAGGTCTTGCACGGTCCAATTTGCTCTATCCAGGGCTTTTTGGGTGGCTGGTATCGGACCGGTGCCCATAATTGAAGGGTCAACCCCGACTGATGCATAACTCTTCAAGCGAGCCAGCGGCTTTAAACCAAGAGAATTAGCTTTATCCAAACTCATAACTACAACTGCTGCAGCGCCGTCATTGATACCGGAAGCATTTCCAGCGGTTACAGTCCCATCTTTTTTGAAAGCAGGACGAAGCTTGGCCAGTGATTCAAGGTTTGTCATCCTGGGGTGCTCATCTACTTCAAAGATAAGGGGATCCTTTTTTTTCTGGGGGACTGAAACCGGGAAGATCTCGTCTTTAAAGCGACCGCTTTCGATTGCTCTATGTGCTCTCTCCTGGCTGGTCAATGCAAACTGATCCTGCATCTCCCTGGTGATGCCGTATTTTTCGGCAACATTTTCAGCGGTACTACCCATGTGGAAGTCATTCGTTGCACACCACAGGCCATCTTTAATCATCACATCAACCATGCTGCTGTCACCCATGCGTAAACCCCACCGGGCATTCTCAACGGCATAAGGAGCAGCACTCATGTTTTCAGTTCCTCCAGCCACAATAATTTCAGCTTCACCGGCAGCGATAGATGTGGCCGCCGAAGTAATGCTTTTCAGGCCGGATCCGCAAACTTTGTTTATAGTAGTGCAGGGAACTTCTACCGGCAATCCGGCTCTTAATGCTGCTTGGCGGGCAACATTTTGTCCCAGCGCGGTTTGAAGCACACAACCCATTAAAACTTCGTCAACCTGGTCTGGTTTAACTCCGGCTTTTTGCAGGGCATCCTTGATAACCAAGCTTCCCAATTCAACTGCACTGATCCCTTTTAATGAACCACCAAATGTTCCTACGGCAGTTCGAACTGCACTGACTACTACTGCTTCTTTCATTAATTCAACCTCCAACTAATCAATTTTAAAACGAAAGCTTCGTGGCAATTGTACAATAAAAGTTTGATGTTCCAAAAGAAACCGACTATAAATCATTCGATAATTGAAACTGAATTCCTTTCAGAAGTTCCAAAAAAACCTTAAATATATGCAAACAGGAATGAGCAAAGGCGGATGTTTAATCTAAAGAGAAAACTTGTTCGAAGCTAAAAATAGTGCCAAACTTTGATATATTTAAAGCCAGTGTAGGCAGGTTATCGGTCTCCTCTCTCGCTTACCACCTGACTTAAATCGCCCACGCTGCGGCCCAGGCGGGAGGTGCTTTCCACTTAAACCCTTTATCCTTTACTCATCCGCTTCCAATACAGCAAAAAATACCTCCACCAGTTCCGGATCGAACTGGGTGCCAGCACACCTTTTGAATTCTGCTGCTATTT
>SKPU01000269.1 GCA_007119335.1 Syntrophomonadaceae bacterium | reverse complement strand
GGGGACCATTGTTGCTATGCATATCAGCGACAAAAACCGTAAAAAGGCTGAAGAAAATCATGTGAATGTGGTTATTGCCGGGCACATTGCCAGTGACTCACTGGGTATGAACCTGCTTCTTGACGGTATTGAACAAAAAGGGGTAGAAATAATCCCCTGTTCTGGCATTATCAGAAAGAAGCGCAGCTAGATAGAGATTCTAACCCTGGCATCAAGGGCTGCTGCGCCTTCTCCTTCGGGAAAAACTCGCACCGGGTTGATGTCCAGTTCCTTGATGCCGGGGAAATCTGCCAATAAATGGGAGATGCGGACCACCAGGTCAATAAAAGATTGTACATCTCCGGGGGTTTTGCCGCGCAGTCCTTCGAGAATTTCAGCAGAGTGCAGCTTTTTCAAGCGTTTTTCTACGCCTTCTTCCCGCAGCGGACAGATTGCATTGGCTACATCCCTGAATGCTTCTATGTAGATCCCGCCCATTCCGAAAAAGACTACCGGTCCAAAAGAAGGATCCTGCCTGCCACCGACAAACATATCATACCCTTCTCCGGCCATTTGCTGGATTCTAACCCCACAAAAATGAGCATCTTTTTTATAGCGAAGCAGATTATCCCGGATCGTCCTAAAGCCTTTTGCAACTTGGTCTTCATCCTCAAGGCCAAGCAGAACTCCCCCCGCATCCGACTTATGCAGAGCATCAGGTGAGATTACCTTCATCACTACCGGGAAACCCAGCTCGCGGGCCTGGTTGATCGCTTCTTCTTCACTTTTAGCTGTCTTTGAAGCAGTGGTCCGCAGGCCGTATGCTTTAAGGAGATCAAGAGCTTCTTCTCCGTAATCGCCCTGCTTGTCCTGCATCCACCTTTTCGCGGAAAGGTGGTCGATACTTTCTGGCGGAGAGATTTTTTCTTGTGTTTCGAGTATCTCTTTGTTTTCGTGATATTGCATTTGTACCGATAAGGCATGGATCATTTCTTCGGGGCTGTTGAAAATGGGAAACTCGACGTATTGCTTGGTCTGCCTAATAACCTTGGATGGCCCAAAAAGGCAGATACCAAGCGGTTTGCCGGCTGAGAGGATTGACCCCCAGGTTTCTTTTGAAAGGTCGCTCAGGAACATCCTTTGGAATATGTTCTCTCCCTGGGGCATCTGCGGCCGCTGGCTGATATAGAGTGCGCCGTCTACCTGGTCAGAATGCATTACAGAATATATGACGTGGGCGGTGAGCTGTGGATCATAGATGTCCCCCATATCAAGCGGGTTGGAAAATTTGATTACCCCTGCGTTGCTGAACTGCTTTAAACTGTCATAGAACTGATCACCCATATTGGCAAATTCGAAACCTGCTTTTTCGCACAGATCGGCTCCCATGACGGAAAAACCACCAGCCGGGCTCATCACCATAATCCGCCGCCCTTTCATCTTTGGCAGTTGGAAAGCTTTTGTTACCCCGATGAAATCAAGGAAATTATTGATGCGGATTATCCCTGCTTCCTCGAAAGCCGAGTTTATGATTTGTTCATCACTGCTGACCGCCGCAGTATGGCTCATCGCAGCTTTTCCTCCTGACGGAGTAGTGTTTGCTTTATAGACGACAATTGGCTTGTCGATTCTTTTTGCAGTTTCTATAAATTTACGGCCGCGCTCTATACTTTCCAAGTAAAGACAGATCGTTTTGGTTTGTGGATCTTTACCAAAGTACTCCAGAAAATCGACTTCATCTAAGTCAAGTTTGTTTCCGATGCTGGCAAACTTGGCGAGACCGAGTTTTTCATCAAGAAGATAGTTAAGCATGGTCAGTGCCACTCCCCCACTTTGGGCAATGATTGACATATCCCCTTTAGGAGCTTTATGCAGCGCTACGAAAGGCAGGCACAGGCCGTTATCCGTGTTAGCTACACTAATGCTATTCGGGCCGACAAAACGAATTCCGTATTTGCCGGCCAGGGCAATTAATTTCTCACCAAGCGCCCGGCCTTCATCGCTATATTCGGAGAACCCGCCTGAAGGGATAGCCATTCTTCTGATCCCGAATTTTCCACAGCGATCCATCATCTCCGGGATAAGCTGGGCCGGAACCATGCAGTAGGCTAGATCTGGCACTTCCGGTAAATCTTCAATACTTTTATACATCTTGATTCCATCTACATGAACATCGTCGCTTCGCTCATTGACTCCAAAAATTCTGCCCCGGTAACCCCAGCGCATCAAATTCTCTAAAGTCAGGCGGGGAATGTTAGATGATTTTGAAGAAAGGCCAATAATAACTATTGATTGTGGATAAAAAAGTTGTTCCATATTCACACCTCCCAACTGATTTTACCACAATATGAATAAAAGTAGGCCCTTAAATTATAACCTCCACTCCGTAATGAATTACCTTAAATAAGATTTGGTGTAGTATGCTTTTTTATCAGTGACCTTAAATGTTTTACTAAAGCGACCGGTAGATGGTATATTTAAAGAAAATCATCCTTAAGGATGATACCGGCTTCAGACCCTGGATCCTTTGTTCAAAAAGACGGTCATGATAATCTAAAATCAGCAGCAATGGAGCAAAACTTACTGGCTGCTAATTTTAAGATGAAGGGATAGACGATAATGAAAAGACAACTAGTAGGCCTGAGTTTGCTTGGGTTAGGAGTTTTGGTGCTTCTGCAAGTTCTCGGAATCTATGATTTTGGGCTGGCTTTTTGGCCGGTAGTATTACTGTTTTTGGGTTTAACAATCATTGGGAAGAGTATTGACGGCAGATTCTTGCGGGGTTCTTTTTCGTGGATTGGGCTTGGCATTGGTTTATGGATT
>SKPU01000083.1 GCA_007119335.1 Syntrophomonadaceae bacterium | reverse complement strand
GCGCCACTGCCTTTTTTACGCAAGCGCATAGAGCCTGGTGGTAAATCCAGGTCATCATAGATAACCAGGAGTTCTTCGGGAGATAGCTGGTAATTACGCATAATCTCATTTACTGCAAGACCGCTGCGATTCATAAAGGTAAGCGGCTGGGCCAGCAAAATTTTCTGATCATCATATTCGGCAGAAGCAAGCAACGCCCGGTGCTTCTGAACCGGTTTACCACTCTTTAAATGACGGTATAAAGTCTCTATAACCCTAAACCCAAGGTTATGCCTGCTGCCGACATATTCTTTTTTGGGATTGCCAAGACCGACAATAAGATACATTCAATCACTCCAATTACGCAGCGCCACTAATAAGATTAATGCCCCTTCACAAAGGGGCATTCTAAGCTTTTAGGTACCAGATCTTCTAAACTTAGCTTTTAGCTTTCTTCTTCAGATTCGTCAGCGGAAGGTTCTTCTTCAGCAGCTTCTTCAGCAGCTTCTTCGTCCTCGTCCTCTTCTTCTTCTGTAGCTGGTTCTAATTCCTCTTCAGACATTGGTGCAAGCACCTGCGCCAGAGTGGTTTCTAGAGGTGTAAGCAATTCATAATCACCTTCTAAAACCAGGCTCTCGGCTGTGATACTGTCGCCGATCTCTAATGCAGAGATATCAATATCAAATTGTTCAGGGATATCAGCCGGCAAACATTCAATCTCAACTTCCCGGGTTACCAGGGAAAGCACTCCACCCTCATCTACACCGACCGGTTCGCCGGTAAAATTGAGTTGGACAGATACTTCGATCTTATCAGTCATCGAAATTCGGATAAAATCGACATGAACAAGACGATCCTGGTAAAGCATATCTCGCTGGATATCTTTAAACATGACCGTTTCCTGACGTGTCTTTTTCCCTTTAGACTTGACTTTAAGATCAAGAAGGACGTTACTCCCCCCAGTCGTCAAAACCTGACGTAAAGTGCGTCCATCTGCCACCAGCGGGAAATTTTCCTCACCCCTGCCATAGAGAACTGCCGGAACCTTGTCATCACGGCGCAGCTGGTTAAGTTCCCCTTTAGTGAAAGACGGACGAGTTTGTACTTCCATTTCCATTCTATCCATTCAATCAAGCCTCCTTCTGCAATAGTATACTGCAGGAAGCGGTAAAAATCAACTTTAATCGAAAAGTTCACTCACCGAACGTTTTTCCTGATTACGTATAATCGCTTCACCAATCAAAGGAGCAACCGAGAGGGACTTAAAGCAATCCCGCAAGCCTTTCCTCAGCCCTCTATCCACCGGTATAGTATTAGTATAGACCATTTCATGGATACAGGAATCACTTAACTTTTCAAGGGCTTTTCCTGAAAATACCGGATGAGTGCAACAGGCATAGACTTCTTTAGCGCCTTCCCGCATAAGTGCTTCAGCGCCGAGAGTAATTGACCCCCCGGTATCGATCATGTCATCTATAAAAATCGCACTTTTCCCTTTCACATCACCAATGATATTCATCACCTCGGAATGATTCGGGGAAGGTCGTTTTTTTTCAATGATTGCTATCGGCATACTCAGGCGATGAGCCAAATCCCTGGCCCTGGTAACCCCACCTAAATCGGGAGAAACAACTACCCCGTTTTTGATATCTTTTTCATAAAAATAATTAGCCAAAATCGGCAGCGCCGTCAAATGGTCCAGCGGAACATTAAAGAAGCCCTGGATCTGCCCGGCATGCAAATCCATTGCCACTACCCGGCTTGCTCCGGCTGTGGTGATCAAATCAGCAAGCAGTTTGGCGGTAATCGGGTCACGGGCTCTTGTCTTGCGATCCTGTCGGGCATACGCATAGTAAGGGACAACTACATTAATCGCCTGGGCTGATGCCCTTCTGAGTGCATCAATAATAATTAGAAGCTCGAGGATATTGTCATTGATTGGCCTGCAGAGCGGTTGAATCAGAAAAACATTGGTTCCCCGAACACTTTCCCTGATGCTGATCGATATTTCTCCGTCACTAAAACGACTGGCTTCACAATCTCCAAGGGGAACTCCCACATACTGGGCAATCTCCTCGGCCAATTCCCGGTTTGAACTGCCGCAAAAAATCTTAAGGTCTTCACCATTTAACACCTTGAACCCTCCCGTGAATTCTCTCAACAAATTATCCCTCTGGTTGCATATGTAGTGATATTTATTCTCTTCAACAATCATTTTTCCTGCCCATTTTTGAGATTCTTTGCAAACAAATAAACAGGCCTCAGAGATGCAAAAAAACAGGATTAGTTTCCAGGCATCTTATTGCTTTCACTGTTCGGGACAAACCCATGCAAATGGACCTATCTGGGAACCTTTTTCAATGGTGCTATCTGAAACTACTGCCTGTCTGACCACTGCCTGATCTTTCACGAAAGCTTTCACCAGGTGTGACCCGGGACCAATCCGGCATTCCCTGCCCACAACTGTCCCGCCTTCAATAACAGTATATGGCATGATCATTGTATCAGGGCCAATTTGAACATCACAGTCAATATAAGTAGAATCCGGATCAACGATAGTCACTCCATTTAACATCAGGGCCCGTTTAATTTTTTTTTGTAACAGTTTGACTGCTTCAGCCAATTGCACACGGTTATTAATCCCCAACCCCACCCGGTAATCTTCAATACAATATGATCCAACTCCTTGGGAATCCCGGTGCATCATGGCAATAACATCAGGTAGATAATATTCCTTTTGAATGTTGTCTGTATTAAGGCGGGGCAGGTAATCACGAAGCTTATTAAGGTCAAAGCAGTAAATGCCGGTGTTAATCTCGTTGATTTCTTTTACTTCCGCTGAAGCATCTTTATCTT
>SKPU01000208.1 GCA_007119335.1 Syntrophomonadaceae bacterium | reverse complement strand
TTTCCTCTCTACCGATACTACCATTCCAAAATGTTCGGAAATGACAGTGAGCACAAAATATTGAGATAGCATTCACTCAGATATTATACGAATTCATCCTAACCAGCAAATGACTATTATTCTCTTCTAAAGGTTGCTGTCATAAAGGACATTAATCCCCACTCGACAAAGACTTTTCCACATCAGCTCCTACTAAATGGACATAGACCATAGTAGTTGTAATTGAACTATGCCCTAAAGCATTTTTGACTGTTACCGGATCTTTTTTGCGATCTTCCGGTATAAATCAGTAGCAAAGACGTGTCTCATCAAATCCAAACGTTTTGATTTAATGAGCCATTTATATGCAACAATAGCCATAGAATCCGGAGTAGATTTGAAAATTGTTTCATCGATTCTCGGGCATTCTTCTGTTAGATTAACCGGAGACATCTATGCTCATCTTACAGACAGAATGCAAGAAGAAGCTGTTGATGAAGTAAGCACTGTGATCGCAGATTGCATAAAAAAATAAGCCCCTAAAGAGGCTTAATCTAAAATAGTAATTAATTCGCCGGGAGTCGCCTCTCCCGGTTTTTCTTTGGCAAAGCACTGGCAAATCCATAAGAGGTAGCAGTATTGGTAGCAGTACTTGCCAAAATTCAGTGCTTTTTTAATTAGGGCTTACAATAAACCCTTTAAAATATGGTGGGCGAAGTAGGTTTTGAACCTACGACCCCCTGCTTGTAAGGCAGGTGCTCTCCCGCTGAGCTATTCGCCCTGTAATGGTGACCCCTAGGGGATTCGAACCCCTGTTGCCAGCTTGAAAGGCTGGTGTCCTAACCGATTAGACGAAGGGGCCATAATATGGTGGGCCCACCAGGGCTCGAACCTGGGACCAACCGGTTATGAGCCGGTAGCTCTTCCAGCTGAGCTATGGGCCCACATCGTCAAAGCCTCATCACTCTGTTATGGCTATATGAGTTTAACACACCCTTTCAATTGTTGTCAAGAACTTGTTGTCAAGTTAAAATAGTAGGCAGGTTGTTTATTAAACAGGAGGCTAATCATATGTATAAGCAAGTCAAAGATTTCAATATAACCCTTTCTGCAGAAGATGTTTTAAAGGGTCAGGGCATTGATCCGAAGCGTGCTTCTTCTCGTCTTTTCAAAGATGCCGGCAACATAATAGAGGAGGCACATGCTTTGCTCAAGCCTGCTGCAGTACATTCAATATTTAAAATAGTCAACTTCGAGCACCAGAAAGTTACTTTTGAAAGCGGGATTTTTGAAGGCCCGCTGGTGGCTAGAGCAATGGCCGGTGCCGATGATTTAAATATTGCTATCTGCACAATAGGGGCCGATTTAGAAGCCCGGGTTGGAGAAATAATGAGCAAAAACCCGGTGATGGGAGTTGCGCTTGAAGGAGCCGGGATTTCTGCATTACGTAAAGTTTCACAAACTGTGGAGGATATTATCAGCGCCGAAGCTTGTGAGCTTGATTTAGCCTTGGGTATGAGAGCCCAACCAGGACAAGAAGGGTGGCCTTTAGAACAACAAAGGCAGGTATTCACTATATTACCGGCAGCAGAAATTGGCGTCCGTTTAACTGAAAGCTGTCTGATGATCCCCAGAAAATCTGTATCTTTTGTAATCCCCAGGGGCAAAGAGCTAAGTGATAGCGTAATCCCATGTGATTTTTGTTCAAAAAAGAACCGTTGTGAATGGAGGAAAGAAAAGCAAACCGAGTAGTTAAAAAAGTACATAAAATTGGCTCCCCAGGCAGGATTCGAACCTGCAACCTACCGGTTAACAGCCGGTCGCTCTGCCGTTGAGCTACTGAGGAACCTTATCGGCATAAGTTATTATACTGAATAGAGGTGACGCAGTCAAGTGTTAATTAATGTCCAGATTTTTATTATCTCTCAATGCATAGAGAACTACTCTAAATAATCGCGTAAACGCTTACTGCGCATCGGGTGGCGCAATTTACGCAAAGCCTTGGCTTCAATTTGGCGGATTCTTTCACGAGTTACACCAAAATATTGACCAACCTCTTCAAGAGTCCGCGAGCGACCATCATCCAGGCCGAAACGCAATCGTAATACTTTTTCTTCCCTGGCAGAAAGTGTATCCAGCACATCTTCCAACTGCTCTTTAAGAAGTTCAAAAGCAGCGGCATCAGCTGGAGCCTGAGCATCGTGGTCCTCTATAAAATCACCCAAATGACTGTCATCTTCTTCGCCAATCGGAGTTTCCAGTGATACAGGTTCCTGAGCAATTTTTAATATTTCTCTAACCCGGTCTTCACTGATATTCATTTCCTGGGCTATTTCTTCCGGTAAAGGCTCCCTGCCAAGATCCTGAACCAGCTGACGGGAAATACGGATTAGTTTATTAATAGTTTCAACCATGTGCACCGGAATGCGGATTGTTCTTGCCTGATCAGCTATTGCCCTCGTAATAGCCTGCCGTATCCACCAGGTAGCGTATGTGCTAAACTTGTAGCCTTTCCGATAATCAAATTTTTCTACTGCTTTTATCAAACCAAGATTTCCTTCCTGAATCAAATCAAGGAAAAGCATTCCCCGGCCAACATATTTTTTTGCTATGCTGACCACCAGGCGCAGGTTAGCTTCAGCCAGGCGACGCCTTGCATCTTCACTATTCTGCTCAATCGCCTGGGCAAGTTCAACTTCCTCTTCAGAAGTCAACAGTGGAATTTTGCCAATTTCCTTCAGGTACATACGCACCGGATCATTAACCGTGACACCTTCGGGCACAGCCAGAAGTTCACTGTCGCCACTTTTCACTTCCTTTTCTACTTTATCAGCCCGAGCCGCCTCCTGAATATCAGCCGTTGTATC
>SKPU01000030.1 GCA_007119335.1 Syntrophomonadaceae bacterium | reverse complement strand
GGTTGTATAGTAGTGTCCGAGTAATTGGTAAGAGCCACAGACAGCAAAAATAACCATGCCTTCTTCGACCGCTTTTTTCATTTCTCTGCTCCGGCTTTTTAAATCTTCGGCTACCTGCTTTTGGTCACTGTCCTGTCCTCCTCCCATGAATAACAAGTCGCAGTCGTTAAAGTTTATTTTATTACCGGGTTCCACAGGAATAATTGTCAGGTTGATCCCATGCCATTCAGCCCTGCGGCAAAGCGCTAGCATGTTGCCTCGATCACCGTAAAGGTTTAAATGGCCGGGATAAAGATGATAGACCATTATTTCACGCATTGTTTAATTCTCCTCATTCCAGAAAGGTTTGCCCAGGCCCATTTGGTTCAGACTGCGCCGTATTTCCAGCATGGCCGTATATGTCGGTAGAATAAAGAGTTTATGGTCTGTTTTTGTTTTAGCAATCGCACCTTTAACAGCCTTAGCACTATCCTCTTCCACCTGGATTTGATCAGGATCTAGTCCGGCATATTTTAAGCGAACGGCCATATCCCAGGAACGCTGTCCAGTTACTATCACATTAGACAGGCTGTTAACTACTGTAACCAGCTGTTCAAAATCAACATCCCACAGCCACGAGATATCCCTGCCATCAGCGATATTATCATTAATTACTATCAAAATGTTAATGTCTCCGGGTTGACCTAAGATAGTCCTCAGGACTTCGTTTGCACCGACCGGGTTTTTAATCAAAGCCATAATGATCTCTTTCCCGTCTGTTTTAAAAAGTTCCATCCTGCCAAATGGCGGGACCGCTTTTCTTAGGGCCTTTTCGATAATATCCCCTCGGATATTTAATCCATGGGCGCAGGCAACCGCAGCCAGAACATTATATAGGTTGTAAATACCTGGCAGTGGATAAGTCACTTCTATTACTTTCTCAGGGGTTTTAATCTGCAACTGATTTAGACCCTCGGCATTTGTTTCACAATCGATCAGCTGAAAATCCGGTTCAGGACGTTTATACTTGCACTCCGGGCAGTAGAAGTGCCCGAGATGAGCAAAGTGAATATTATTGTAAGCGAGATCTGTTGAGCAGCGGGGACACGTCTTGATGTCCCGGCCTGTATTTTGAAATGCGTAAGGGGGAAGATCCAGTTCGAGGCCGTAGTGCCATCTTACACTATCGTTGCTGTTTTGGAAGCCGGCCAGGGATGGGTCATCGGCATTAATTACCTGGAACCCATCAGGAGGTAAAGCTTCCAGCCCGAGTTGAATTGAATCCCGGATATGATCAATTTCTCCGAAGCGATCCAGTTGATCACGAAAAATATTTGTTGCGACTACTCCCCTGGGCTTGATTCTGCGAGCCATTTCCGGAAATGACCCTTCGTCAACTTCCAATACTGCAACGTCTCCCCGTAGATAAGCAGTTATTGACGCAGCTTCAACCAGGGTCGAGGCTACTCCCCAGGACATATTAGATCCGGCTTGGTTATGGATACATTTAAAACCGGCTTCATTTAAAATATCTTTAATCAGGGACGCAGTCGTAGTTTTACCATTGGTGCCAGTGATAAGCAGGCTGCCTTCAGTCAGTTGGCCGGCCAGGTAGGCTGAAATATCCGGCGCAATCAGAAGGGCAATTCTTCCAGGTAGAGTAGTTCCGCCCCGTCCCAGCATCCTGGTCAGAAAAATTAAAGTTTTGCCGATCCAGACACCGCAAAGCGCTTTAAGCATAAATAGACGTTTGCTCAAAGCTTCGTTTTGAGTTCTTGCCTCCGTTACTTTATCCGTCTCCAATTCTTCACATCTCACTTCTTACATTTTAGCCAGGCAATGCACCATGTCGGCCCTGGTCACGATCCCGACCAGCTTGCCTGATTTGTCTACCACCGGGACGCGGTTTATTTTACGGCGGCTCATCATTTGAGCTACATCATTGACGTTTGTATCTTCTGAGACGGTATACACTTTTTTTGTCATTACTTCACCAGCTTTTGTATGCCTCAAATTATCCATCCCTTTTTGCATAGATGCCAGCTCTGAAACATCTGCATAGGGAGATACCCATCCGGAGAGGTTGGTTTTAGGCACGATGTTGATTTTTTGTGAGTAGCGAATGATATCAGTATCTGAGATAATACCTGCTACTTTGCCCTCAGCATCGGTTACAGGCACACCGCTGATGCGATGTTCATCCAATAGTTCTATAGTTTCCTGCAGGGTTTTGCCCTCGTCGATGCTGACCACCGGTGAATTCATAATATCTTTAGCTGTATACATTTCTTGCCCTCCCAACGATATATTTGCGGTTACTTTAATTGATTTATTAGCATTATAGTATTGCTAGAATACTCTACTATTTACTTTTCTATAATATACCAGAGCTTTCCTGCATCAGGCTAATTAAATTTTCTTATATTTTAAGTAATCTTTAACTGTAAGCCAGGGCATCAACAAATATATCCTGAAAATCAGGCCTTGTAGAAAGTTCAAGGTGATTGACAAGATCAGGAAGGGCCAGTGCTCTTTTCCGTATTGTTGCCGAAGCCAGGGCCATTCTTGACCCATCACCGGCGGCATTGCCGACAGCAGTGATTTTTTCCGGTGGGAGCTGCGGTAGCAGCCCAATGGTTAAGGCGCTTTCTTTCCGGACATAGTTTCCAAAAGCCCCTGCTAAAAGGACCTCATCAAGGTCTTCTTCACTGATCTGCGCTTCTTTAAGGAGGATTTTCAGCCCGGCGTAGATGGCTCCCTTGGCCAACTGCAGTTCACGCAGATCGCCCTGGCTGAGGACAATGTCTTCATTAATTCCAGTCTTCTCAGCAGGGACAAGGATAAATTCATAACCGCCTTCACCTTTTCGCAGT
>SKPU01000212.1 GCA_007119335.1 Syntrophomonadaceae bacterium | reverse complement strand
TTTTTCTCAAATTCTTGATTTATGAGCAGGATTTATCTATAGAAAAGAGAATCTATAGATTAGAATTGCTCTAAGCGGTTTGAACTCAGATTAGAAACACAAGGAGGTTAGTATTTTGAGCAGTGAGGCTGAGGTTGCAGACATCAACCAGGATATCGATTTGAGCCAGGTCGATTCCATCGTGGAACCCTACCTGGGTAAGAAAGAAATGGTTATTCCAGTCATGCAAAAAGTGCAGGAGCATTTTGGCTACCTGCCGCGACCGGCCATGGAACATGTCGCCCGCCGGATGCGCATTCCCCTGAGCCGTCTTTACGGAGTTACCACGTTTTATGCGCAGTTTAAAATGAAGCCCCGTGGTCGCTATATCATCAGGGTTTGTAAAGGTACGGCCTGTCATATCCAGGGCAGCCCCAAGATTTCCGAGCGGATTGAAGAACTGCTGGGGATCCCGGGCGGTGAAACTACAGATGATTTGAAGTTTACCCTGGAAGAGGTAGCTTGTATCGGGGCTTGTGCCCTGGCTCCGGTAATCATGGTCAATGATGATCCGCATGGGCGTTTGACTCCGGACAAAATGAATGAAATTCTGGACAGTTACGAATAAACAGTGGGAGGTGGCGTAGTGGAAAAATTTATTGACCACTGCTGTGAAAAATGTACTCATACAGCTAACAACTCATGCAAGGATTTTGTAAAGTGCTGTGTGGAAGGACCGATTTGCCATGAGGATTCGTCATGTGCCGAAAAACGCAAAGCCATTATTGAAATAGTTGCCTTGGACGATGATTTTGTGATTTGCTAATCAATAAGACCAGGGAGAAGGAGGTTAAAATATAGTGTACGAAAAGCACATTATGATTTGTGGGGCGACAGGCTGCCTTTCGTCTGGTTCAACCAAGGTCGCAGAGGCTTTGAATGAAGAACTTGAAAAACACGGGGTCAAGGATAAATATCGCCTTGTTATGGGCGGTTGTCCCGGATTTTGCGAGGTTGGACCGATTATTGTTATTTACCCCGACGAGGTTTTTTACTGCCGCCTGAAGCCAAAAGATATGGCCGAGTTAGTTGAGAGTCACTTAGTTGGTGGAGAAATTGTCGAACGTTTGCTTTACAAGGGTCCGGATGTAGACGCTCCGGCTCGTTTTTACGATACAATACCTTTTTATTCCAAGCAAAAATTTAATGTTTTACGCAATAGCGGGATTATTGATCCCGAAAGCATCGATGAGTATATTATGCGCGGCGGTTACCGGGCTTTAACCCGGGCTATGGAAATGGAACCGCAGGCTATTTGTGATGAAGTTAAGGATGCCGGCCTGCGCGGCCGTGGAGGTGCCGGTTTTCCAACCGGTGTGAAATGGGGGTTTACGAACAAAGCACCCGGACCCAAAAAATACATCGTTTGTAACGCCGATGAAGGTGACCCCGGCGCATTTATGGACCGCAGTATCCTTGAAGGGGATCCTCACGCCTTGCTGGAAGGGATGTTGATTGCCGGCCGGGCCTGCGGGGCTGATGAAGGATATATTTACTGCAGGGCCGAATATCCCCTTGCTATTGACAGGCTTAAAAAAGCAATCGAACAGGCCAAGGAATACGGTTTAATGGGAGACAATATTCTTGGCTATGACTTTAATTTTAAAATGAATATTAAAGAGGGCGCCGGAGCTTTTGTCTGTGGCGAAGAGACAGCTCTGTTAGCCTCTATTGAAGGTAAAAGGGGGATGCCCCGCCCAAGGCCGCCTTTCCCTGCCCAGGTGGGAGTTTTCGGTAAACCGACAACCATTAACAATGTTGAAACCCTGGCCAATATCCCCTTGATCGTAAAAGAAGGGGGCGCCGCTGAATTTGCCAAGGTCGGCACTGAAGGCAGCAAAGGAACCAAGGTCTTTGCCCTGGCCGGAAAGATTCGGAATACCGGCCTCTGTGAGGTGCCGATGGGGATCACCTTTGAAGAAGTTATTTACGACGTTGGCGGCGGAATTAAAGGTGGACGCGATTTTAAGGCTGTCCAGGCTGGTGGTCCATCGGGTGGTTGTATACCTAAAGAGTTAATTGATCTGCCTATCGATTACGATTCACTGACCAAGGCCGGAGCAATTATGGGGTCCGGTGGTCTGGTAGTCATGGATGACCGAACCTGTATGGTTGACCTGGCAAATTATTTCTTGAGTTTTACCCAGAAAGAATCCTGTGGAAAGTGTACTCCCTGCCGGGAAGGGACCAAGCGGATGCTAGAAATCTTAGATCGCATTACTGAAGGAGAAGGTGTCCCTGAAGACCTGGAAACTCTCGACAGTCTGGCTCATAGTATCAAAGACAGCTCTCTTTGCGGACTTGGTCAGACCTGCCCGAACCCGGTCTTAAGTACAATCCGCTACTTCCGCAATGAATATGAAGAACATATCAATGAAAATTACTGCCAGTCGGGTGTTTGCAAGCCCTTATTTAATTACAAAATTGATGCTGAAAACTGCACTGGTTGCAGAGCTTGTGTCAGAGCATGTGCGGTTGATGCAATCAAGGGCGAGAAAAAAGAACCGCATGAGATTGATCAGGATCTTTGTACCCGTTGTGGCAGTTGTCTTGAGAAATGTCGCCAGGATTGCATCATGATTACACGTGTAGGGAGTGAAGCCGATGTCAGCAATTAAACTAACCATTGATGGACAAGAAGTTGAAGTGGCCCCGGGAACAACGATTCTTGAAGCTGCCCGGCAGCTGGATATTGACATTCCGACTTTTTGTCATGATCCGGAACTACCTCCCAATGGAGCTTGTCGTATTTGTGTGGTTGAAGTAGAAAAAGCGCGGGCCCTTGTTGCATCTTGTGTTGCCCCGGCCGGCCCGGATATGGT
>SKPU01000233.1 GCA_007119335.1 Syntrophomonadaceae bacterium | reverse complement strand
GGAAGCATCTTCGACCAGTTTTTTAAGAACCATAGCCGAAATTTCTTCCGGTGCGAATTGCTTGTCATTGACCTGAAAACGCACCGCATCGTTCGGTCCGGCCACGACATTGTAGGGGACCAGTTTACGTTCAGCTTCAACCTCGTTAAACTGGCGCCCGATAAAACGCTTGACGGAAAACAGGGTGTTTTCCGGGTTTAAGGCAGCCTGTCTTCTGGCCACCTGCCCGATCAACCTTTCCCCGGAGTCTTTAAAAGCTACAACCGAGGGAGTGGTTCTTGAGCCCTCTGCATTGGTTATAACATCAGATTTTCCACCTTCGACTACCGCGATTGCTGAAAAGGTAGTCCCAAGGTCAATTCCTATTGTTTTACCCATAAATGTTCACCTCATTTCCTTTCTTTGAACGTTTTTTATTATGGAGCAAATCTCTTTTCAGTTAACCTGTTAAATGATAGTTTCGCTCCAAACTTTTTATCATAAAACTTTTTATGATACCTTTATATGTTTTTGATATAATAATTTATAATCTTATTCAAGCAATCCGTCACTGGCCACTTTGACCCAGATGCATTCTCCGGCATGGCCGGCCAGCTCTTCCTTGATTTTTTTATGGACACTCTCAATGTCTTTTTGAGTCTGGCCGAAGATCTGGTTGCATCCATCATCTAAGTTTAAATCGATTCCTTCCTGGGCAATCTTGTTAATTGCCTCCAGGTGTTCATAGATCTGGTTGTATTTTTCCCTGGTGGCCAGAGCATCTCGCATCATTTCTGCTTCTTCTTCATCAAGCAGTTCAAACTTTTCTTTCGGAGCTCCGCACTTGGGACAGATGTCGGGAGGCTCCTCCCCTTCATGCAAGTAACCACAGACCTCACATCGCCACATTTTCATCTTTTAAATCCCCTTTCGCTGGTTATTGAACAGTGCTACAAAGCCTTAATTTTTCTCCTCTTGATGCCCAGGCTAGTTCCCGGTCGAAGGTTAAAATCATCAACTCGGGAAACTCTTGCTGCAGCGTTTTTGCCGCAGCCAGGTGCCATAGTTCAGAACCCCTCAGCGGCCACCGGCGAGCCAGTTTCCTTAGTTCGATACTATCGGGAACGATGTTTAACTTGCTCCACGGTCCCGATTCAAGCAAATCATATAATGAATCAACTAGCATCTCCGGCAGCAAGCGTTCCCTCTGGATACGGCTGATTACCGTATAGACTTCAGCGATGGTTAGCGTAGTCAACAGGTGAACGCCTTTCTGACGAGCTTTTTGTATTGCTACATCGCTGTACTTATCTTTAAAGAGATAAGACAGGAGGGCGGAAGAATCCCAATATATGACAGACAATCTCTCATTCATGATCGCTCTCCTCCCGATCACCCTCCTTGCGAATGTGCTGTTCGGTAAACTCCCGGGGCAGTTCGATAGGAGAACCGACCGGTTCTTTTACCTGCGGACCCGGTTCAATTAAGCCGCAGCTTTCAAAATTTTTGAGTCTTTCCTCCAGGGAGAGGCTTTGTCCATCTGCAGGCACTATCTTTGCCACGGGAATACCGCGATCGGTGATGATAATTTCCATGCCGTCCCGGACATCCCGGATCAGCCTGCTTAAGTTAATCCTGGCTTCACGGATGCCGATGTAATTTTTTTTCATAATAATCACGCCCTAATGTAGTCACTGTTACTACATTAGATTATAGAGGGATTGATCAACTTTGTCAATGCCTTTTGTGTACTCAAGCACTACATTTTTAAATTATATAGTTCTTATTGGAAAAGTTATTACTTGGGCTGCAAGTTGGTGTGGAGCGAACCAAAGGATCATTCAGCTGTAAATTAGTGTAGCAGGAATAAAAACCCGCTTGTCGAATATAAAAATAGATTGCTGTAGATTAATCTGCAAACGCTGAAAGGAGATTATTACTTAATAATTTCGTACCAGGAAAAGATTTTAAATGTGGTCGATTAAATTGTCCTCATTCAAGATGGCGCTGTAACTATGCGTGGCAATCGGTAAAATTGCCGGAGAACAGTTGACCAAACTGATGGCTCTCGCCCTGACCGAAGAGGAGGCTGAAGAAGCGATTATCAGCGGTTTTCGCAAATAATAAGCTGGGGGTTTGTTCTTGGGTATTATCACTATTTCGCGTGAGTTTGGCAGTGGAGGGGAAAGCATCGCCCGCCTGGTGTCTGAAAAAACGGGCTTTCTTTTAGTAAATAAGGAAATGATAGTGCAGGGTTTGTCGGAGCATGGGATTACCAAGCCAACCTCGCGGTTAGAGGATCTGGATTTGGAAAGCAGTGAAGATCAACGTGGACGCCAATATATTGATGCCATGCATGAATATCTTTACGACCTGGCTATCCGCAGCCACCTGGTTATTTTAGGACGGGGAGGCCTGCTTCTTTTCCGTGATTATCCACCGGCCCTGCACGTCAGGCTAATTGCCCAGTTTACCCAGCGGGTTCAACGGGTCACCAAATTATACAATCTTAATATAGAGACAGCGGTTAAGTTGGTCAAAGAACAGGATCGTAACATGAACCGTTATTATCGCCAGGTTTTTGATGTTAACTGGAACAACCTGCGTTTATACAACCTGGTCTTAAACACCGAAGATATGGGGCTTGAAGATGCTGCCGATATAATTGTAGCGGCTTACAGGATCCATGCCGAACCACGGGAATTAAAAGACGGGCCTGCCAGCGCTGAAATTGAAGACAGTGTATTAACATCTCCGGCAGATGAAGAAGCGGAACAGTTTATGCATCCGAGTGAAGAAGAGTTTGCCCATATGCTCGATTTTTATCGAATTCAATGGGAGTATGAGCCGCAAACGTTTCTGTTGGAATGGGACAGTGAGGGAAACGTGGTCGAAGCGTT
>SKPU01000117.1 GCA_007119335.1 Syntrophomonadaceae bacterium | reverse complement strand
TCTGCGGTAGTTTTCGGCCGGTTTATGGCGGTAAGCAGGATCCCTTTCGCAATGGCTGAATGGGCCGCTAATCTTGCGCTGCCTTCGTTTGCTGTAATCGCCCTGATTTTGCTGATTTATTTGGTCTTAGGATGTTTTATCGATGCCCTGGCCTTGATTTTGTTAACCATCCCGATTTTTTTGTTGGTTGCTGTCGATGTGCTCGGCTATGATCCGATCTGGTTCGGGGTGATCATTGTTATGGTGGTGGCGATGGGAGTTATAACTCCGCCGGTGGGTATGAATGTTTACATTGTCAAGGGGGTTGCTGACAACGTGCCTCTTGAAGTTATTTTCAGAGGCATCTGGCCTTTCTTATTTGCGATTATAGTTGCCCTGGCCCTTTTGATTATCTTCCCCGGGCTTGCAACATATCTGCCCTCATTGATCTAGGCTGAGTTTGCTAACTTAGAAAACCGGAGAAGTGTTTTGATCACTAATATCAGTAGTTATTAAAATACCTGGCAAAGGAATGGAGTTGAGGAATTAGAAAAATCGAAGGCATTGTTTGAATAGATAAAAGCCAGATGTTTTAAAAAGCATCCAAATATGATAAACTAACAAGCAAGGTTTTGATCCGGAAAAAGTATTATTAGGCTATTCTTATGCCAGGGAAATTGGAAAGAAGAAAGTGATATTGATATTGCAGTAATATGATCTCTGGATATTCTTTTAAGTGAAAAGGAGCAAAAACTATGCATGATGAATCTGAGTTGAACAAACAATATCAGGAAAAGACACCGCAATCGGCAAAATGGCATAAACGGGCTAAAAAGTTATTTCCAGCCGAAGGAGCAACTCACTTTGCGCGTGTGCTTCGTCCCCATCGCCCTTACATCAAAAAAGCAGACGGGGTAAAAAAATGGGACCTGGATGGTAATGAGTACATAGATTATGTTCTAGGACACGGAGCGCTTTTGCTGGGCCATAACCATCCAGACATAGTTAAAGCAGTTCAAGAGCAGGTTAGCAAAGGGGTCCTCTATGGTGAAAACCATCCTCTTGAAGTCGAGTGGGCCGAGTTAATCCAGGAGATGATGCCCATTGCTGAGCGGATGCTATTTTGCGCTTGCGGAAACGAAGCTAACATGATGGCTGTAAGGCTGGCCAGGGTTATCACCGGGCGCAAAAAAATATTGAGGCTGGAAAAACATTACCACGGTTGGGCGGATGAGCTCGCTTCGCCTGCAGAACCTGGAGTCGGCCAGGATAATGTTGTTGTTATACCGCAAAATGATCTGGAAAAACTCGAAAGAGAGCTGGCAAAAGAAGAATATGCCCTCCTTTTGACCGAAGCAGGAGGAGCCTTTTTAGGCGGAAGGACCCCTATTGATCCAGACTATGTCCGGAAAATCCCTGCTCTAACCCAAAAATACGGTACTCTCTGGCTACTTGATGAAGTGGTGAGCGGGTTTAGAACAGCCCCGGGAGGCTGGCAATCCATTATTGGAGTTCAGCCTGATTTAACTACTCTTGGCAAATGCATAGGCGGGGGCTTAAATGTCGGCGTGTTGGTGGGCAGGGCTGACATTTTTGAACCTTTAAACCCCGGTGGTAATTTTAGCAGGCAAGTCATGCAAGGGGGGACCTGGAATGCCAACCCCCTTACCGCCAGCGCCGGCATTGCAGCAGGCAAATTATTAAAAACGGGAGAACCGCAACGAAAGGCAGCGGAAGCTGCCGACCTATTGCGTAAGGAAGGGAACCTGATTCTTAAACAAAAGGGGATTAGCGGAGCGTTTTACGGCGACTCATCCATCGCATTTTTATATCTTGGTCCCGTTGATTATGACCTTACCGATAGCCTCCGCAGCCCTGTTAAGGATTTGGCCAAGCTAACTAGCCCTGAAAAGGCGACAATTTACAACCGCCTCTTGCTTCACCTGCTGCAGCGAGGGGTTGCCAACCTGATCGGCTCGATTTTTATACTATCTAATCTACATACAGACGTTCATATTCACAAAACCATGCAGGCTTTTAGTGATTCATTGGAGGGCATGCTCAAGGAAGGATCATTGAAAAATAACCGCTAAAACTTTGGTATGTTTATCAACCGCCTCAAATATTTTTGTTTTTAGTGCCTATCGTTACCTTTTTAGAAAATCCCAGAAACTTTTCTTAGGTGGACTCTGGGTCTCTTCGTCTGCTTCTAAGCTGCCAGTTTCTTGCTTGCTTTTTCTCAATTCTTCTTGCTTTTGTCTCCTTAACTCTTCTTCCAGCCTTTCTTTTTCAGCCCCTAATTCAGTTTGTTCCCTTTCAATGATTTCTTCACGTTCTTTCCTCTGCTTATTTAGTTCTTCTTCCAGTTTATTTTTCTCGGCTTCCAACTCTGCTCTTGATTTCTCAGCGGCATTTTCGCGTTCTTTCTTAAGCTTTTCTACCTCTTCTTCTAACTTCTTATTTTCCCTTTCCAGCAGTTTAATTCGTTGTTGTAGCTCTCTTTTTAGATTACGCTCGCTTTCAGATTTTATATAGTTATGGATAGTGCGATAAATGCTAAAAAACACCATAATTAATATGCCGGCAAAGGTAGAGCCTAAAATAACTGTAAATAAGGTTAATTCCGCCTGGCCAAAAAGATAGTGTACAGTAACAATCTCATTGTTGAGCGCAGCCACTGCAGCAATTGCGATGGCTAAAAGGATCATTAATACTATGAATACTATTCTCATTTGCCTTTCCTCCCTGCCTATTAGTTTTGATTTAAATAAAGCTACCGAGTTTACAG
The DNA here is from genome assembly GCA_007119335.1 of Syntrophomonadaceae bacterium. Classification (GTDB taxonomy): domain Bacteria; phylum Bacillota; class Dethiobacteria; order DTU022; family DTU022; genus B1SED10-74M. The sequence goes on along the minus strand of SKPU01000117.1, from coordinate 120 downwards.
AAATAAAATATCAAAGAAATCCTGAAGCATTGAATATTGTTAAAACACTCTTTATTGTTAATTCCACATTAAAGTTAAAATTCCTTTATACCGAAGAATGTCAAGGGAATGTCAAGGGGA
>SKPU01000120.1 GCA_007119335.1 Syntrophomonadaceae bacterium | reverse complement strand
GTTTTCTACGAAATTCGCCATATAGGCCTGCCGCTCATCAATACTTTTTATCTCCTGTAATTCTGCCTTACGCTTTACTATAAAGCGGACTGCCAGCCTCAACAAAGAGTCCGGCAAGTTTCTGGCCAACAACTGATCTATATTCATATTTTCCTCCTTCCAATAAATGATAACACAAAGGGGGACGCCTGTGTGTTGAATATTCTATTTTAAAAAGGAGACGCACTTTATATTTTTTCATGCTACACCTCTTCTTGATCAATCATTAAGGTTTCTTTTTTTACCAGTCACCAGGAATATCACTTCTTCAGCAATATTGGTGGCGTGATCGCCAATACGCTCCAGCCAGCGCCCGACAAATAAAAGATGCGTTGCCTGGGTAATGGTTTTCGGATTTTCCATCATAATGGTAAGTAGTTCTCGGAAAATCTGGCCGAAAAGTTTATCTACCTCATCATCATCTGTTCCCACAGAAACTGCCAGGTCTACATCCTCCCGGACGTAAGCATCCAGCGATTGTTTAACCATTTTTTGACTTAATATTGCCATCCTGGGGATATCGACAAGTGGTTTAACGAGCGGCTCGTCTGCTATACGCAAAGTGGTTCTGGCAATACTGGTTGCATAGTCTGCCATACGTTCAAGATCATTAATCATTTTAAATAGGGTTGCAACTCTCCGCAGATCCCTGGCCATGGGCTGCTGGGTGGCGATAACTTCCAAACATTTCTCTTCTATTTCCTGCTCCAGATCATCTATAGTGTCATCGCTTGCAATAACTTTTTGCGCCAATTCAAGATCCTGTTTTTTCAATGCCTCGATTGACCGGGCTATTGAATCCTCAACCAGGCTGCCCATTTGCTGTAGTTTCTCCTGCAGATGCTTCATCTTTTCTTCATAAACAACCTTGCGCTCTGTCGAATATTCTGAACTGCTCACTTTCAACCTCTCCTTTAAATTAAATCAGGTTTAGCCGAAACGGCCGGTTATATAATCTTCAGTTCTCTGGTCTTCAGGGTTGGTAAATAAATTGGAAGTTTTACCCCATTCAACCATCTCACCCTGCAGGAAAAAACCGGTGTGATCTGAAATTCGGGCTGCCTGCTGCATATTGTGAGTTACAATTATTATGGTGTAATTGGTACAAAGATCTCTGATCAAGTCTTCAATTTTCTGTGTAGCAATCGGGTCAATCGCCGAGGTCGGTTCATCCATAAGCAGGATACGCGGTTCAACCGCCAGGGCTCTGGCAACACATAACCGCTGCTGTTGACCTCCGGACAAGGCCAGGGCCGGGTCGTTCAGGCGATCTTTAACCTCCTCCCAAAGAGCCGCTCCTTTTAGACTGTTTTCTACAATTTCACTTAACCTTGCTTTGTCTTTCAAACCATCAATGCGGGGGCCATAGGCAACATTGTCAAAAATACTTTTCGGGAAAGGGTTGGGATTCTGAAAAACCATGCCCACTTTTTTACGAAGATTTACTACATCCGTATTCGGGGCATAAATGTTTTCACCTTGGATAGATACCTTGCCCTCCAGCCTGGTTCCCGGGATTAAATCGTTCATGCGGTTGAGGACTCTGAGGAAGGTGGATTTACCACATCCGGAAGGACCGATTAATGCGGCAACTCCTTTTTCCTGGACCTTAATTGTCACGTTAAAAAGGGCCTGAACTGAACCATAAAATAAGTTCAGGTTATCTACTTTTACTTCACAGTACTCGCCCTCATTATCCTGCGTTGTTTTAATGAGTTCAGGTTTAGTCCTTTCCTGAACCCGGGTTTCTTCCAGAGTTACATTACTATTTGTCTGCTTCATTTTCATCAAGTTCCCGGAACGGGAACTTTAAACACTCCCCTCATTTTAGATGTCAGTGGCCGGAAATTCAGGTAACCGGAAAATCAAACCATTAATTTGCCACTTAACTTGTCTCATTAAAGCCCTTTTGCCACTTTATCACGATAACTTTTGCGCAGGAGCACTGCGGCCAGGTTAAGAATACTAACTAAGGCCAGCAGGACCAGGGCTGTACCGTAGGCAATAGGACGAACCTGCGAAATGGCATGATGCTGGGTAGCCATTATAAAAAGATGGTAAGGCAGGGCCATAAACTGGCTCCTGATTGAATCGGGAAGGTGCGGCAGGAAAAACGCTGCCCCGGTTGCCAGGATAGGAGCAGTTTCTCCCGCGGCGCGAGCCAGACCAAGGATAGTACCGGTCATAATTCCAGGTATAGCCCGCGGCAGCACCACTGTCCTGACCACCTGCCAGCGGGTTGCTCCCAGGGCAAATGATCCTTCACGGTAAGCCCTCGGGACAGTTCTCAAGGCCTCTTCAGAGGCAGTTACCGTCACCGGCAAAGTTAAAAGACCAAGGGTAAACCCGGCTGCAATCAAAGATGGCCCAAAGCCAAATATTTTAACAAACACAGCCATGCCGAAAAGGCCGAATACAATCGAAGGTACACCGGCCAGGTTACGCACTGACATACGCACTAAACGGGTAAACTTACCCTGCACCGCATATTCATTAAGGTAAATTGCCGCCCCGACCCCCAAAGGCACGGCAAAAGCGATTGTAATCACGGTAACATAGAATGTACCCACAATAGCCGGGAAAATTCCGCCTTCAGTCATGCCAACCCGGGGCGGCTGGGTCAAAAATTCCCAGTTAATCACCCCGGCACCCTTGGACACAATATCAAAAACTATAACGCCCAGGATAAAGAGGACTAAAAACAGGGTTAAGCGGAGAGCCCAAAAACCAACCAGCTCATAACTGCGCCATTCAGATATTTTCTTCTCAACTACAATTCCTCTACTAAACACTTCAGTTCTCATTTACTTACCTCCGGCTTACGCTGGATTAAAATATCGGCAAGCAGGTT
>SKPU01000095.1 GCA_007119335.1 Syntrophomonadaceae bacterium | reverse complement strand
GTAGTAGGGCACTAAAAAATCAGGCAAGCTCGATATGGTTTTGCCACATGATGAACACTTGAGCCTGCAGATCGGGATCCGAAACTCCCTGCTTGAAAACAAGGCGTTGTGCCAGTAGAAGCCGTGCTTTTCCAACGGTTCCGGGTAGTGACATAAAGGACAGGTCTTTATTTCTGGAAACTCATTCTTTGTACCTCGTATGGCATGCGTTAATGGGCTTATACCAAAACTATAGATCTTCTGCATAGCTTCTCCTCCTCAATAATTTGTATAAATTCTATCAAATTAAAAAGGAAAAGATAGCTCTTTAATGAACTATAATTTGACTAGGATCGGATAGAACGGGGAAGTAGAGTTTGCTAATTAAAACCGTAAGTCTCAGCCGAATGGTTATGCCTGAACGGTGTTTCAAAATGTAAGGCATCGAGACTATAAGCGCCTTTTTCTTTTAATAGCTGCAAGTTCTCCACAGCTTGATGGACATGCTGAAAAACAATAGGTCCAAAACCCTCTAGCATCAGATGTGCAAACAGGTAACCCCGTTTATTAAAAGTGCCTTGAGTCATAGCTTCAATAATTACATTAATATCAGTGGAGTGATCCAGATGACGGTGGGTGAGAATGACTGCATCAAGATCTTCAGGATTAAGCGACGGGGAATCTAAAAAACAGCTCTTCAGGGTTCCCGGCCCGGGATCGATTAAAATGTGTCTTCTCTGAAAGCAGCACCATGTCCCGGCAGAAGAACGAAGCTGCTTAGAACCAACAAACCGGGCGCCTGCAGTGCCCATAAATTTTATCCATTCTGGCAAGATATTTCATCCCCTGGGATAGAACATTAAAATAGTCCCTCACGGGACAGTTTGAGAAAAGAATATGTAAGGAACTGAGCAAACTAATAAGCCGAGTTCTGTTCTCCTTAGACTGTGCTTATCAGTTCTAGGAGCAGCAGTCATCTGTCTTGTGTGCCAGTTGCCTGACACCTCAAGCAACCAAACCCGGGAAGTCAGCGGGCAGCTTCATCCTTCCCCTATTTGGTCTTGCTCCGGGTGGGGTTTACCTAGCGAGCCGGTCTCCCGGCTCCTGGTGCGCTCTTACCGCACCGTTGCATCCTTGCCTGGCACTCAATTGTAAAAGTAATCCTTCAAAGGTGAGTATTGCTATTACAACTGAGTGCCAGGCGGTATTTTTTCTGTGGCACTGGCCTTAAGGTCACCCTCACTGGGCGTTACCCAGCACCCTGCCCTACGGAGCTCGGACTTTCCTCGAAAAGAACCTTGCGGTTTTCTTTCCGCGACTGCCTTGTTTACTCAGTTCCTTACCGTATTCTAAGTGTAGTATAGCACTGCTTTATAGATTGTGTCAAAGCTGATTAATCAAGCTCCACAGGATCCAGGTCATAGTTTTCAAAATCAAAATTGCTATCCAGGGTCGATAAAAATTGCAGGGCGTCCTCCAGTTCTGACACAGGAACAACCTGAATATCCTTTGCAGCAGATTTAGCTGCTTCATAATTATTTTTTGGAACTAAAATGTAATCAATTCCTGCTCCTTCAGCAGCAGCAACTTTTTGAGTTACTCCACCGATAGAGCCTACATTTTCATCCAAATCAATTGTTCCGGTTCCGGCAACTGCTTCACCGCCGGTTATATCGTGATCAGACATCTGGTCCATAATCTCCAAAACAAACATCAATCCTGCAGACGGCCCACCAATATTTGCAGTATCTATTTCAATTTCTAGCGGGAGAACCGGTTCCCAGGGAAGGGTTTGAATATACACACCCAAAAATGCCATATCCTCATCGTCAGGATGTTCACCGGAAGGAACAGTAATATCGAGTTCTTGACCGTTACGGATAATTTTCATGTCAACATTTTCACCGACCTGGCGATCTTGGACTATAATAGGAACCTCAGAGGCAAGGGAAACATCTTTTTGATCAACACCGGTTATTTTATCTCCAACTGCAAGGTAGCCTTCTGCGGGTGCGTCCTCAAGAAAATCAATCACTTCAACACCATCACTCTCAATATCAACTTCATAGCCAGCTCTGCGCAAAGCAACCACCTGTGCTATATGCTGGCTTTCCAGCATATGCTCCCGGAGTAGTTCTCTATATTCTTCTTCATCCATCTCCCGGGGTATTACTTTTTCTTTGGGATTTAAATCCATATGCGGATGAATATAGCCATAAGCTGCGGTAAAAAGACTTGCCCGCTGCTGGGTAACCGTAAGCAAAAAGAAAATTTCCCGATCTTCCAAGTCTGCTTGATCCAGCTTCACAATCTCGCTTAGATTAACCGCCCTGCTCGGCCTCATCACATAATAATCAACATGAACAAAGAAACCCACCAAAAAGATAATAACTGTAATTATTATATTTCTTATGAATACTTTATGTTTCACCATGGACCTACTTCCTTTAAAACGAATATGCCAGTAAAAGTGACTTTATTTCAGGTCAAATACAACCCCTAATACATTATAATGATTTCGAGACCAGCAGCCAAGCCCCTTCCAAACCGGATCAGCATTAAATATAACTTGCCGGGCCATTATCTGTACTTTGAAACAATATTCTCGTAAACTTCCGGAGGAACCAGGCTACTAATATCCCCTCCAAGACTGGCGATTTCCTTCACTATACTTGAACTAAGGAAAGAATATTTATTGTTTGTCATCATAAACATAGTTTCCATAGCAGGTTTCAATTTTTGATTACCCAAAGCCATCTGAAATTCAAATTCAAAATCAGACATGGCCCGAAGTCCCTTAATAATTATGTTGATATTTTTGTTTTGTGCGTAATCAATAAGTAAACCCTTGTAATAGTCGACTGTGACATTTGGGCATGTTTTTGTGACCAAGTTTAGCATTGCAACCCGTTCT
>SKPU01000191.1 GCA_007119335.1 Syntrophomonadaceae bacterium | reverse complement strand
TGATGCAACCAGTCCGGGGGAATCGATTCCTGCTACATTTATGAAGCCCGGCGAGGTTTCGGCTTCTTCAATAATAAAGTCACCGCCTGAAGTTTTGGCCCTTAGTCCGCTGAAGGAAGTAATCACCTTGTTAAAAGGCAGTCCTTTTTTAATTTTATCAGCATTCTGGCGAACAAAAGCCAGCCCTTCAGCGGTGGTCTGGGTTGCTTCTTTTGAGTCGACTTTTTCGGCATTTGGCCCGACAATCAGGTTACCGTGGGCAGTGGGAGAAATCAGAACCCCTTTGCCCAGGCTGGTGGGACATGGAAACAAGACATGTTTGGCATAACTGCCTGTCTCTTTATCCAGCAGAAAATATTCTCCCCGGGTTGGCTTTATTTTAAAAGTTGGCGGATTAACCATTTCATTGATTTGATCAGAGTAAAGCCCGGCAGCATTGATCACGTATTTAGCGCCAATTGTTTTACCGTCACAGATGATTTGAAAGCCCTCAGCGCTTTTTATGATGTCTTTAACCGGACAATTTCTTTTAATCTCAACCCCGTTTTCAACCGCGCTTTCGCCCAGGGCAATAGTTAGCAGGTAAGGATCGGTAACCCCGGCGGTGGGTGCGTAAAGGGCCCCCAGCGCAGCGTCGCTTAAACCCGGTTCCATCCTATGTAATTTTCCTTTACCCACCATTTCCAACTTGGGAACTTCGTAAGAAACACCTCTATCATAAAGTCCCTGCAGGGTTTCCAGTTCTTCTTCGCTAAAGGCGATCACCAGCGAGCCGTTTTGAATAAAAGCGATATCCATTTCACGGCATAAGCCTTCAAACATCCGATTGCCTTCCACGTTTAACTTAGCTTTCAATGTTCCCGGTTCGGGATCAAATCCGGCATGGACAATTGCGCTGTTAGCCTTGGTTGTTCCGTTGGCCAGGTCACTGTCTTTCTCAATTAAAATTGTCTGCAATTCATACCTGGCCAGTTCTTTTGCTATTGAGGTGCCGATAATCCCGGCACCGATAATCACAACGTCGTACATCTGTTACCTCCCAAGTAATTCATCGAAAATAAATATTACTGCAAGTCCCCGACAAAAGCTTCAAGCCGGTTTAAGCCCTCTTTAATGTTTTCAATCGAGTTTGCAAAGGAAAGGCGCATATAATTAGGTGCTCCGAAACCGGTTCCCGGAACAAGGGCTACTTTTTGTTCATCAAGAAGGAGACGGGCAAAATCATCGCTCCCGCTAATTTTTTCTCCCTTAAAAGATTTGCCTACGGTTTCAGCTAGATTGAAAAAGAGATAAAAAGCTCCAATCGGTTCAAGGGCATTTAGATAAGGCATTTTCTTAATCCTTTCATACATGTATTGTCGGCGCTCATCAAAAACAAGGCGCATTTCTTCCACACAAGCCTGGTCATTCTGTAGCGCCGCAACAGCTGCCTTTTGAGCTATTGAATTTGGGTTGCTGGCAGCATGGCTTTGCACTGCTCCCATGATTTTGGCGATTTTTGGTGACGAAGCAGTATAACCGATCCGCCATCCGGTCATGGCATAGCTTTTCGATACTCCGTTCACTATGATTGTCAGCTCTTTGATACGCTCATTAAAAGAGGCTATGCTCACATGACGGGCATTGCTGTAGATAAGTTTTTCATATATTTCATCAGAGATAACCATTATATTGTTTTCACTGCAAAAATCAGCGATTGCTTTTAGCTCATCTTCACTATAAACCAGGCCGGTGGGATTGGTCGGGCTATTTAAAATTAAAGCTTTTGTTTTTGAGTTGTAGTGATCATTAAGATCTTCCACAGTAACTTTTAATGAGTTCTTTTCACTCGATCCAACCGCTATGGGGGTACCGTCGTTCAGTTTGACCAGTTCGGGATAGCTAACCCAGTATGGAACCGGGATCAGCACTTCATCACCGGGGTTAATTACAGCAGCAAGCGCATTAAATAAGGAATGTTTAGCCCCGTTGCTGACAACAATCTGTGCAGCCTCGTAATCCAGTTTGTTGTCATTTTTAAATTTTTTACAGATTGCTTCTTTTAATTCCAGGGTTCCGGCAGCCGGGGTGTAGCGGGTATGCCCTTCGTTAATCGCTTTAATAGCTGCTTCCCGGATATGAGCGGGAGTGTCAAAATCCGGTTCTCCGGCTCCGAAGCCAATTACATCAACCCCCTGAGCTTTCAACTCCTTAGCCTTACTATCAATAGCCATCGTCGGCGATAGACCAATGCTCTGCGCCTTTTTTGATAACATAATTGCCTGCCTCCTGTTTTTGGATATAATGCAATATTGTATCACGAAAATAGCGGTTTTGGTATTTTTTAGACAAAAAAAGTAAATATTAATGGTCGTTTGAGATTCTATGCCCTACGTAAGACGGTGGAATCCACAAAAGATCGTTATCGTATAATTGCTCCGGGTTTACCGGGATTTGACCGATATTTACTTCCCAGTGCAGATGCGGTCCGGTGGCATAACCGGTCATGCCCACTGTTCCGAGTACCTCGCCCCGTTCCACGATTTGTCCTTCCTCAACCTCGATTGTGTGCAGGTGCATGTAGGTGCTTGACAGATTGATCCCGTGATCTAAAACTACTGTTTCTCCGCCGGAGAGCAAAGAGTCGGCTAACCTGACAATGCCCCGGTTGGGCGCTATAATCGGTTCGCCCTCCTCGGTTGCAATGTCAAGTCCGGCATGCCTGCGCGGCGGATTGTCGTTAATATACCTGATTGCCCCGTATTCAGAGGTAATTCTTCCTTCCAGGGGTTCAATAAAACTTTGCACCCATAACGGGAAGGGCTCAGTTGTTTCTCTTGCTTCGCGGACTTTTTCGCGATCTTCGGCCAGGCGCTCAGCTGTCCAACCTTCAGTAACCCCGGCCGGCATGCTAAAGTGTGAGG
>SKPU01000187.1 GCA_007119335.1 Syntrophomonadaceae bacterium | reverse complement strand
TCCCCAGGCTCAGCGATGGGCCAACGGTCCCTGATGACGTACAGACTCCAAGGGGAGTGCGATCCGGATCCACCCGCAGGGCAAGCTTACCGCTCAGGGGTGAGGTTCCGGCATAAATCCCGACATTTACAGGCTCAAGCACCTTAAGAAATATGTCTCCCCCGTTTTCAATAACAACTTCTTTTGAAATATTGAGCAAATATATACCAACAGCTTCGGCAAAGGCCCCGGCTACAGATGCCATAGGTCCGACTCCGGCCAGATTCGATGATCTGAGCATACTCCGAAATATTTCAGGAGCCTTTTCTGGCAACAAGCATGGTTCCAGGCTTGTTGCCAGGTGAGGATTTGCAGCAAGGTATTCTTCAAGCAGGTTTCGCTTGTTCAAGACAAACTGCTCTACCCTGGCTGGAAGAGTTTCGTGATATGCTGAGCTGTCAACCGCGATCCAAAGATCGGTTTCTTTAACCTTTAAAGAAAAAAAAGTCAGCCTAGAGCCCGAGACGTCCTGGCGGTAAACCCTTTTACTGCTCATTGTGAATTATTTTTATCAACCAGGGTTTCCATTGCCCGGGCCGGACAGGCTCGCAAACAAAGCTCACAAACCACACATTTATCATCAGTAAAACTGACTGTCATCTCCGGCCGGTTAAAGACAAGGGCCTCTGTGGGACAAATAACCGTGCAGGCGCCACAGTGGGTACAGCGTTCTGAATTCCAAATGATCTGCTGCTCCAGGCCCATTACATGCAACCCCTGTTCCTGCAGCCATTCCAGGGCACGCTGATAGTCTGTTTTATTGCCGCTTAACTCCATCATCAGGCGGCCTTCTTTTTTGGGGTTAATGTCAGCCCTGAGAATATTAACCATCAGATTAAAGTCTTTGATCAGATGGTAAATAGTCGGCTGCTCAACAACATGTGGCGGATAGCGAAGCACAATTTTCTGTCTGACCATTATCTGTCCTCCCGGTTTTCAGGATCTCTTTGAGGCAATGCATTTAACTTTATCCCTGCCTCCACAGAAGGCAAGCCTGCTGCCGGAGTGGTCAGGGTAAACTGCCCGCCTAAAATCCAATCTTTCAGGATCCCGGCAATCTCGCGCGCTCCGGCATAACTGGATAGAGATGCAGTGGGCACTTCCTGACCCTGAACCTTAATCATCCCGCGCTTTAAATCAGCATAGCTGACCAGGTCAAGTGGTTCACCTTCTTTGTATGGATATCCCCGGTGATAATCTATAACGGGGGCCATCAAATCTTCATCGCGAACGGCACAGTATTTCATGATTTCTTCATTGAAAATCGGAATGGGAATTCCTACCCCTACCTGCATGGTCGCTCCATAGCCAAGATAACTCAGCCCTCTCAGCCATTGGGATTTCATCTGCTTTAAATCCCCGGTCAGAGCAAGGGTGCCTGCCGGAGACTGAGGTGTTCCATTTTCTGCTCTTGGTGCAGACGGATTGTGCTGTGTCCCGTGCCAGGCTACATACCCAATGCCACCACCCAAAAAAATACGGGTTCCCATGCCGATTGTTTTTAGCAGCGGATCATTGAAAAGCGGGCTCAATTGACCTGCAGAGCTATAATTAGCATTACCCATATTATTTTTGAGAATTCCCATGTAGGTGTAGATTGTTTTTGAGCCCAGGTTAACAGCCACATTGTAGTTCTGGTATGCATTACGGGGATTATAGAGGGTTGCTTCATTGATTTCCGATAAACGTAAAGTGGTATAGATTTTTTTCAGGGGGTAACAATCCGTTCCATAAGCGCTTGCCTCCAACCTGACTTCCTTGCCGGCGACTAGATCTTCAATGACGTGCCCTCCGCCATAAACAAACTCCCCCGGGTAATTATGATTGGCCGGATCCGTTTCAGGCAAAGCTGTAGCGCCTAAATATAGATCTACAGCAGCAATCCCGGCATAAGCGGGAACACTGTTCAAATACACCTCACTAAGTTTAATGCGCGGCCGGGGATGGCCAACATTTAAGAAGACTCCGGAAGAGCACATTGGACCAAATGTTGCTGTAGTGACAACATCAACTGTAGCTGCTGCTTCAGCGACTCCCTCCTCCTCAACCAGGTCAATTATTTCTTCTGCTGTAAAAACAACCGCTTTACCGTTTCTGATTTTTTCATTGATTTCTTCAATGCTCCGGTTGACTTTCACCAGGCCACCTCCTTTTTGATAATTCTCGCTAAGAACAAGCCAATTCATCGATGTAGGATTCAAAAACAGCATTGTATTCTTCAGGATGAGTCAGGAATCTAAAGGCCTGGTTGTTTTCTTTAAAAGCACTGTACAAAGGCAAACCGGTAATCAGAGAAAATTCTTCCATAGCAGTTACCGAACAGCGTTCAATTTCCGGCAGTTTTGAGTAATTAGTATTAGGGACAAATTGTGGTGCTTCTTCCGACTGCAACTCATAATAAGCGCCGCCTTTCATCTGTTGAAAGGGATTATGGAGGGAAGAAAACCGATCAGCCACCCAGTTACTCATGATCAAATAGTCATTACCGGGATTAATTGTAACAAGTCCAAACATGGGTGGTATCAAAACCTTATCACCAGGCCTGGCTGTAATCAAAATAACCTTTTCAAGTTGATCAGGATGACCGGGTAAGTGACTCTGCAAAAGATAATGTGCCCGGCCGTTTAGCACTTCGTAAACTTCCGGCCAGGTCACACTGGTCCCCGGTTTATAGGGATCATAGTGCCCTGCTGTTTTTACATATTCTCCGCCGATTGTCCCCGGACTAAGAACTGTTAGATCATGTCGCAACCCGGCTTGCCTGATAATTGGGGCATCTTCATCAACAGAAACCCCCCTGTAAATATAATAAAGATTATCCACGTCATCTGCTTTACTGGCATCATAGAAGACACCCTTTATATC
>SKPU01000094.1 GCA_007119335.1 Syntrophomonadaceae bacterium | reverse complement strand
CCCGAACAATACTCTCAAGAGGCTTAAGCATTAGGTGTAAAACTTTATTTCTGGCCATATCATATATTTTGTAATGAAATTGCAATCCTAACTCAATCATTTTGTATCTATCATTCACTTCAACCCTGTTTGCTTCAATCAATTCTTCTAACTCTTCAATGTCACTTGGGATTGCACGTTCGGCTGCCAGACGAGTAACCGACATCTCAATCAACTTTCTTGCTTCCAAACTATGTATAATTGCTTCTTCGTCAGATTCTAACAACCAATCTATTTGCGCAGCAAAAGCCTTCTTTGGATTTGTGGAAATAAATACACCTTTACCGCGTTCTACTCTGAGGAGACCTGCACCTGCTAAGGATTGAATTGTTTCTCTAACTGTAAGGCGAGACACCCCAAAAGCTTCTGCCATTTCATTTTCAGGAGGGAGTTTGTCATCCAGTTTTAGATTGTTTTCTTTTATAATTTCCTCTATTCCCTTAATAATCTGAACAGACAGGCTCTTGTCAGGTTTTATAGGTCGGTAATTCAACTTCAAGTATTATCATTCTCCTTTTTAACAAAATAAAATTATAGCTGCCGCAGATGTTAAGCTTGCCTACCTTCCCTCCCTGCATTTATCTGATCTTAGTTCCGATGTATGACATCTGATTTATACTTAAATTTATATTTTACACAATATTTATGCAAGCTCAATTATCGGAGTAAATCCTCCGTAATAAGTTACTACATGCTCTAATCTTTTACTTTTCGTGTAATGCTTGCATTTTCATGATATTAACAAATATCCTGAAATTTTTATATTGAAATTAAGATGAGTTAATCTCTAGAGGTGTGAGTATCCAAAAAATCCACCTGTTTGTTCGGATGAATTTGATGCTAAATGTTACTTATTTTGTATAATATAGGTTATATAGGAATCGCTTTCTTCAGGCTTAATTTTTGGGCCTTTGTTCCCAGTTTTATCAATTGTTTTATAAATCACCCCTTTATCTCTTCCAATCATTTAGCCCTTCTCTTTACCAGCTTCGCTAAAAAAATTAACCTCCGCTAAAACCTCGTAAGCAGCGCTGTAGGGATCTTTCTGGCGCAGGACGATGTTTTCCACCAGGTCGTCCAACCGGACCTGTTCCTTAACCTGGTCCCAAACCCGGTTCTTAACCAGGTATTCAACCTGCTCAGTCAACTCCCGCCTGACCCTTGCCCGGCGAATTTCCATCAGCCTTCCACTTTCTTCCAGGTGGATTCGATGCTCTTTTAAAGAATTCCACAGCTCTTCGGTTCCTTCGTTACGCACTGATACGGTTGATAAAACCGGCGGGCGCCATGCTTCGCTTTCTTTCATATCAAGCATCAGATTAATTTCGGTAGCGGTTCTCTCTGCGCCGGGCAGGTCGGCCTTGTTGATCACAAAGATATCGGCAATTTCCATGATCCCGGCTTTGATGGTCTGCACACTGTCGCCACCGGCAGGAGTAAGCACAACCATGGTGCTGTCAGCTGTTTTCACGATATCTACCTCCGACTGTCCTACACCCACGGTTTCAATGAGCACGACATCTTTGCCCAGGGCATCGAGGACCTGGATCGCCTCCCGTGTAGCCCGGGCCAACCCGCCCAGGCTTCCCCTGGTCCCCATGCTGCGGATAAAAACCTCCTTGTCAAGGGCATGTTCCTGCATGCGGATCCGATCGCCGAGGATCGCGCCTCCGCTGAAAGGACTGGTCGGATCAACCCCGATTACTCCTACTTTCAGGCCGTCAGCCCGCATCTTTTGGAGCAGGACGTCAACCAGTGAACTCTTCCCCGCTCCGGGAGCGCCGGTTACCCCGATCACATAAGCCCGGCCGGTATGGGGAAAAATTTCTTTTAAAAACTCTCTTTTCCCGGGATCATCATTTTCGATCTGGGAAATAAGGCGCGCCGCTGCGCGCCGGTTACCCTTTAACAAATCTTGAACCAACTGCTGCATCTAAACACCTCATAATTTTTTAAACATCGTAAGTTCCGCGATAAGGCCCGCAAAGCCGGTTTACTGCCCTGTATTAATATTCGATGCCCGGCAAACAATCAGCGCCCTGCTCGTAATGGTGCTTGATGGCCAGTATTTCGCTGACCAGATCGGCCATTTTAACCAATTCCTGCGCTGCGCCCCGGCCGGTCAGGATCACCGAAACATGAGGCGGCTTGTTTCTGAGCACTCTGAATAAATCTTCGGCGGCAAGCAGACCGTAATCAACTGCGACATTTATTTCATCTAAAATAACAAGATCATATTCTCCGCTCTGGATCGCTTTTTCAGCTCTGGCAAAGCCGTCCCGGGCCAGGTCTAGATCCACCTGATCCGGCGACTCCCGGCAGACAAAATCGTCACGTCCGGCCCGTACGATAGTCAGGTTGGGCATCCTGTCCAGGGCCAAAAATTCACCGTAATCACGCCCTTTCATGAAATGGATCGAGTAGACCCGGTAACCATGCCCCAGGGCCCGAACAGCCTGCCCGATGGCAGCAGTGGTTTTACCTTTGCCGTCACCGGTAAAAACCATGATCAGGCCCGGTTTTTCTACATTCATTTTAAGGGTTGCTCCTTTCTAATAGACTAGTTTCTTTTTGATCAAACAAATCGGTTTTTTTGTTATGCTATCCTCCGGTTAACCAGTTAAAGCTCGCCGGTAGGCCGTGCACTGCCTTCTCGATCAGGCAAGCAGGTGACGCGAAATAACCAGGCGCTGCACCTCGCTGGTTCCTTCGTAGATCTGGGTTATCTTGGCATCACGCATGAAACGCTCCACCGGATATTCCCGGGTGTAGCCGTAACCACCGAAAATCTGCACTGCATTAGTGGTCACCTCCATCGCTGTTTCTGAAGCAAAAAGCTTGGCCATGGCCGAGGCTTTACCGTAAGGAAGCCCCTCGTTT
>SKPU01000160.1 GCA_007119335.1 Syntrophomonadaceae bacterium | reverse complement strand
CCACAGCATCAAACATCGCAACACTCCTCATTACCGGCCGTCGTCCAGCACAGATAAGCAATTCCGCCTGATTGCTCAATTGCCCGTACAGCGCTGCGAGCCAGCTTATAATCTTCGGTTATTATAAATAAGGTTGGCCCACTTCCGGAAAGAGCTGGTAGAAAGCCCAGCTCCTGAAGTTTTAATTTAAAGTTTTGTAGAATTCCGGATCCCGGCAAAACCGCAGTTTCTAATGTATTTGTAAATCCATTTGCAAGCCAATTCTGCAGATCCCTTTTACAGCCCTTGCGAACTGCATTCACAAGCGGATCAAGGGACGGCTTGCCAATATAGCTGGTATCAAAATACTTGTAGGCAGCAGCCGTCGACATTTTTAAATTATGGGGCAGGGCCAGCACAATCCAGAAGAAAGGAAGGAGTGGTAGTTCTTCCAGCTGTTCACCCCGCCCCCGGGCCAGAACTGTTCCCCCCTGTAAACAAAAAGGAACATCAGAACCAAGCGTTGCTCCCAATTTTAAAAGGGTTGATTTGTCAAGTTTCAACCCCCAGTACCGGTTTAAACCCGCGAGAGCACCTGCAGCATCTGCGCTGCCACCAGCCAGGCCGGCAGAAACCGGGATGTTCTTATACAAAGTTATCTTAACCCCTGTTAACGTTTTTCCTGCTTCCTGCTCCAATAAGGCTGCCGCCCTGCTAACCAGATTATCCGGCCCTGCTAGCCGTTGATCCGTGCAAAAAAATTGCCATCCTGTGCCGGGCATCGGCTCAAATGACAACTTGTCGGATAAAGAAACCTGCTGCATTACCGATTCTAGATCATGAAATCCATCCGCTCTGCGGGCCACAACGGTTAATCCAAGATTTATTTTGGCAAAGGCCCTGACTGTAAACGCGCTTCGCATCCTCAGCTCATCTTCACCAGGCGCTTATTCTCTGTTACGCCCGGAATCCTTCCTCTTTTCGAAACTGCTTCCCCTCGAACCTCTTTTAGATCAAGAGTCATATCTATAGCCGGAGCCCGGGCGATAAAGCTTCCTACTCCAAAAGCATCGGCGCCAGCTTCTGCCAAAATCCCAATTCTCTCCGGTGTTAAACCTCCTGAAACAACAATTTGAACCTGCCTAAAACCTTTTTGGTCAAGGCGGGCCCGTACTTCGCGAACCAGGGCCGGTGTTACCCCACCTCTTTCACCGGGAGTATCAAGGCGAATCCCGCTTAACTGGTGGCCCAGGGCATCAGCTACCCTTAAAGCCTCTTCCGTTTCATCTTTAAAAGTATCAACCAAAATAATCCGGGGTGCATCTTCAGGGACAAACTTGTCATAAGCCTTTGCCAATTCCACACTATCGCCAACGATCAAAAATGCGGCATGAGGAATCGTCCCCACCGGGACCCGGTCAAGAAGCAAGGCGCCCAAAATACAACTGCAAGCATCCGCTCCACCAATTACAGCTGCCCGTTCCATCACAGGAGCCACTGCCGGATGCAAATGCCGGGCACCGTAGCAAATCACCGTTCGCTCAGAAGCCGCCTTTTTACAACTACCGGCAGCGGTAGACCAACCGCTTGAACTGGCCAGTATACCGAGCAGCGGAGTTTCATAAATGCCAAAATCGCTATAGCGACCCCTGATCCGCATAACAACTTCTTTGGTGCCCATCAATTCGCCTTCAGGTAGGGCCCATATTTCCAGCCCTCTACCTCGCAAAAGATGGAGAACCTCATTTACGCCGGCGATAATACCATCACCCGAAGAGAATATTTCTGCCGTGACTACTGTATCAGCTAAACCCATTGAGCTTAGTAAATCTCTGCTTCGCACAAAATAAATATCGCTGGTTAGTCCTTGCTCAATTTCAGAAGCCGAAGCTGAAAAAAATCTATTGTCAGCATCCACCTCTGTTAAAGTTATCTTATCTAATGTTATAAATTCTTTTGGCTTCATTTAAAACCTCCGGATCCTTTAGATCATCTTCACCCCAAGAGTCTTTTTCATTTCCTGCAAAGCAAAATGGTGTGCTTCTTCATCAAAACTGGCGACAGCCTTTTCAGGAACAGAAACCCGGTAACCAAGCGCCCTGGCATCTGCCGCGGTGTAAAGAACACAAATGTTGGTCACTACACCGACCAGCTCGATTTCTTTGATCCCCTTATCCCTCAAACTTAAATCAAGATCCGTGCCAAAAAAAGCGCTGAACCTTCTTTTATCAATAACCCTTTCGTTAGGCCGAGGGGCCAGTTCGGAAACAATGGCATCACCGCCGGTTCCCCGAATACTGTGCGGAGGAAACAATTCAAATTCCCGGTCATCTTCCAGATGGCGGTCGCAAATAAAAAATACCGGATTGTTTTCAGAACGATGAATTTCCAGTCTCGCTTTAACTTCGCTAAGCACATTGTTCGCCACCGGACCAATATATAAGGCCCCCTTAGGATCAATAAAATCAACTAACATATCCACGACCAGCAAAGCTTTCATCATCAACCCCCCTGATAATCACATTTTAATTTCTGCTTGCGCTATTCTACAAAAAATAGAGTAATCCTGCCTGTTTTACCTGTTTTCTAATAACCCCTTGTTTTTTATGTGGATTTCACTTCATTTCAGCTTTGAAAAAGAAAAACCGGAATTAAAATTATCCGGTTTAAAGTTCATTATTCTACCTGTTCTCCAAAGGCAATAGGAATCCTGTAAATACCCTGCCTTTAAAGCTTCTCTATCCTACCGAGCGGCGCATTGTACCTTCGTCAAAACTAAGCTCTACGGTTTCTGTTAAAACATCGGTATAACTAAATGAAATTCTTTGAAAATAGTTGTTTTCATTTACTCTGACTATAAAAATAGAAGGGTATAAACTCTCTAATACACCTTCTTTCTCATAGGTCTTTCGTCGGCCACGATTAGCTTTTAGTTTTATGTTTTCACCAAGGTG
>SKPU01000057.1 GCA_007119335.1 Syntrophomonadaceae bacterium | reverse complement strand
ATTGTTTGACAAACTACTTTTTTACTATCCTGATGATACGGTTACGATTAAATATTATCGGAACGGAGTAGAGAAACAAGCTACGTTAACATTTGAGGAGCGACCTGATGATTTAGATTTAGAGCCTTCATTCCCGGAAGACCCTGAAGATGATCTAGAAGAGGAAGAAGAGGGTTTCTTTGAAGAAGAGTTTTTCGATTAAATAAATTAAGAAGATATGGGATTATATAATGGAGGCTGGAATTTGCGGTTGCTATTCATTTTTGTAGACGGAATAGGCCTGGGCACGCAGCAGGTTGACAATCCGTTTGTTTTTACGGATACTCCAGGCATTTCCAGTCTCCTCGATGGGCAGCACTTAACTGAAGATGCTAAAAACCATAAAGGTTCTAAAGCTTCTCTTTTAGGGTTGGATGCCACATTAAATGTGCCTGGTTCTCCGCAAAGCGCGACCGGGCAAGCTTCTATATTTACCGGCAGCAATGCTGCTGCCTATCTGGGCAGGCATTTAAGAGGTTTCCCTAATAGCGCTTTGCGAGGGCTAATTTCCAGAAAGTCAATGTTTAAGCAGTTGAGAGAAAAAGGGTTTCGGGTAGCTTTTGCCAATGCCTACCGTCCTCACTTTTTTGATTTATTGCGCTGCGACCTGCCTGGCAACCGATTTTCTTGTTCAACGCTGACCGCTTATTATGGTGGATTGCCTTTTTGGAGTTTAGATGATTTGAAAGCAGGCAATGCTCTTTATATGGATATCACCAATGAAGTATTGCAGCGTATGGGATTTGATGTGCCTTTAATTACTCCAAAACAAGGTGCTGAAAGATTTATTGAAATAAGCCGAAACTATGATTTTTGTCTCTTTGAATATTTTCTTAGCGACTTAGCCGGTCATCTCGCTGAACAGTCGGAATCAGGCCGGGTGATTTCAATCCTGGATAGCTTTATTGGTTCCCTGGCCGAACAGATCGATCCACAAGAAGAAATGATCCTGGTGTCTAGTGATCACGGTAACCTGGAGGACCTGTCCAGTCGCAGACATACTATAAACGAAGTGCCTGCCTTGTTAATTGGCGACTTGCAAAAACGTAGACTAATAGACGATCAGTTAAACACCCTGACCGATATACTCCCTGCTATCAACAAAGTGCTTGAATAATCAGGGCCGCATTATCCGGATGTAAGATGAGAGATGAAAGGAACTGAATAATTATCAATGATAGTTGAAAGAATACAGGTTAGCATGTTTGCTACGAATTGCTATTTAGTAGTCTGTCCTGATACTAAAGAAAGTGTAATTATTGATCCCGGAGCAGATGGCAAAGGGATAGCAGAAAAAGTGCGCAGTATGGGGTTAACTGTAAAAAAGATCATTAACACTCATGCCCACGTTGATCATATTGGAGCAAACAGTCGCCTTAAAGAAATTTTTAAAGTGCCAATCATACTGAATAAAAAGGATCTTGAATTGTACAAAAATCCGGGATTCACTCTCAACCTGTTTTTTAGAAACCTGCCTGAACCGGATGTTTTTGTTGCTGAAGGAGACCGGATAGATTTTGGCAAATTGTCTCTGCAGGTTCTCGAAACCCCCGGGCATACCCCTGGCGGGATCTGCTTCATGGTAAACAATGCGGTCTTTTGTGGAGATACCCTTTTTGCCGGTTCAGTTGGGCGTACAGACCTGGCAGGCGGTTCCCACTTTGCGTTAATCAAAAGCATTCGTGAAAAAATAATGGTATTGCCGCCACAAACTGTTGTTTATCCGGGGCATGGCCCCTCAACAACTATAGGGGCAGAAGCTGCATCAAATCCTTTTGTTGACGATTCATATCGGAATAGGTTATAATTTATCAAGATTTTCCTTCGAAACTTTTTTGCTCCGGTTAGCAGGAATATTTCTGTTTATCAAGAATTTAAGATCATGGAAAACGGAGAAAATTTATATGATGGGTATACCCTAGTATGTAAGCAGAGTTAAGTCTTCCCGATACTATAGTTTTACAGGTGTTATTTATTATCCCCCTCAATAACGGAATTCAAGCTTGATCTTGCCTTTTTCTGACTAACTCGGCGAGAACCCTTTTAGTTCATTGTCCTGGGAGAAAAATGGTAAATCCATGGATACAGTTTTTAATTAGTGCAGTAATAATTATTTATGCAGGAAGCAAGCTAACCAGGAATGCTGCGGTAATTGCTGAAAATACCGGTATAGGATCAGCCTGGGTTGGAGCATTGTTGCTTCCTCTGGCTACATCTCTTCCGGAACTGGTTACGACCCTTACAGCGGTTTCAATAGATGCACCTGACCTGGCGCTGGGCAACCTATTGGGCAGCTGCCTTTATAACCTGGCTTTATTGGCTATGCTTGACATGTTAGCAGGCCGTGGCAATTTGACTGCCCGGTTGATCCAGGGTCATATTGTTACAGCTACCCTGAGTATTATGACCCTGAGCCTGGTTTCTATAGCTATGCTGGGAATTTTGGTTATTCCCTTTGGATGGATTGGTTTGGAAAGTGTAATAATTGCCATGGTTTATATCTCTGGCAGCAGGCTTATTTACAGGTATGAGCAAAAGAATGCACTGCCGTCTATGAGAGACGAGCACTTCCAGGATAACCATAAATTGCCCTCGACAAGGTTGGCGCTACTTCAATTCACAGCTGCAGCTGTAATTATTATTGCTGCCGGAGTAGTTATTACTGATGCGGCTGACCGGATTGCTATTAGCACTGGCTTGAGTCACAGTTTTGTTGGGTCAATTTTTCTGGCCATTAGTACAGGGCTTCCGGAAACAGTTACCACTGTTTCAGCAATGCGCCTTGGCTACCTTGATATGGCCGTGGCGAATGTCTTTGGCGCTAATGTTGTAAATGTTTTTCTGATTTTTTGGGCGGACTTGTTATACCTCCAGGCACCGCTTCTTTCCAGGGTGT
>SKPU01000190.1 GCA_007119335.1 Syntrophomonadaceae bacterium | reverse complement strand
GAACAACTTGACAGCCTGGAGAATACCAGGCAGGAATTAGCTGAGATTCTAAAGGAGCGCACTGAGCAGCTGCGCGATCTCGAAAAAGATGTCAATGAATTGCTCGGTCCTGCAAACGATAGCTATCTGCCCTGCCAGACCACTGTTGATTTAGAAAATGCCTATAAAAAAATTGAAGACTGGATTAAGGGCCGGGAAGATAAGAGAAGAAGCGCTTTAACAGCGCTTGAAATATTTGATCAATTATCCGCAGAAGAAGAACAAAAGGTAACTGCTCTTTTTGGAGTTACCAGTCCGGTTAGCAAATATTTTAGTAAAATAACTTCTGGTCGCTACCGGGAAGTGATATTTGACAGTAGAAGCACTCAAATTAAAGTGATCTACGCTGATGGAAACGAGCTCGACGCATCACAATTGTCCGGCGGAGCTTACGACCAACTCTACTTTTCAATCAGGCTGGCCCTGGGTGAAAAATTACTTGAAGGCGGGAAAGGTTTTTTTGTACTCGATGATCCCTTTATTAAAGCTGATTATAATCGACTGACAATCCTGCTTGAGATGCTGGCAGAAATTAGCGATTCCGGTTGGCAGATCATCTATTTTAGCGCTAAAAGTGAAGTAAAAAAGGCCCTGGAAGAAAAGATCAACTGTGGCAAGGTCAGGGAGTTTTCGATCAGCGGATAGCTTAAAAAAAATAGATTAGGTAATGCTGATTTTAAACATATATGATAAGCTTGAAAAGAAATTTAATTTAAACTCTGAGCGTTATCGTGAGCTACAAAGAGCGGGAGTGTTTATTTTGAAGTTAACTGTTTTAGGATGTTACGGTCCGTTTCCTCCGGCCGGAGGAGCCTGTTCTGGTTACCTGCTGCAGGAAAGTGATTTTAATCTCTTAATCGACTGCGGTAACGGTGTTTTAAGCCGCCTGCAGGAGCACCTGGATTATCAAAAGATAGATGCAGTTATTCTATCTCATCTTCACCCCGATCACGTTTCAGATATTATGGTTATGCGCTACGGATTGGTTATAGCTCTAAAAGAAGGTTTGCGCAGCAAGCCGCTTCAGCTTTATGCCCCCACTGAACCTGCTTCAGAATTTGAGCGTCTCCCCTATAAGGATTGCTACGAGGTAAATGCCCTGCAGGAAGGGGTCAGTCTGCAGATTGGGCCATTTTCAGTTCAAAACAGGCTTGGCCTACACGCGATCCCTTCTATGGCTTTGAGGATAAATTCTAAAGAAAAAACACTTGTCTATTCCGGAGACACCGAATACAACCGCAGCCTGGAGAAATTGGCCGGTGATGCAGATCTTTTTCTTTGTGAAGCTAATTACCAGGACCGGGATTTGCAAAAAGGTCTACCTAACCACCTGAGCGCTTCCCAGGCCGCTAAGCTGGCTGCCGAAGCAGGAGCAAAAAGACTTTTGTTAACCCATCACCATCCGGAAAAGGATCAGGCTGTTTCACTGGTTGAAGCAAAAGAATATTACCCCGAAGCTGAATTGGCCTGCGAAGGTGAAAAATATATAATTTAAAGGAGGAATAGTTCATGACTAAGCTACAAAAACCGGCCCAACTTGCCCTGGGACCGGTTCCCCCGGCTTTAATTGCCTGTGGCAATGAAGCTGAAAAGAATATCATCACTTTAGCCTGGGTCGGGGTAGTTAATTCTTCTCCACCCATGATTTCCGTGTCTATCAGGCCTAACCGCTATTCGCATGACCTTGTACGTGACTCCGGTGAGTTTACCGTTAATCTTCCCACTACCGAACAGGTTGATTTAACAGACGGTTGCGGCACTTTAAGCGGAAAGGATCTTGATAAGTTTGAGCGCTATAACCTTACTGCATCTATGGGCACCCTTAAATATGCCCCTATGATCGAAGAGTGTCCGATCAGTATGGAATGCAAAGTGGAGCACACCCTTAAGCTGGAAAGTCATACATTATTTATCGGGCGGGTCCATACTACTTACCTCTTGGAAGAAATAACCGATCAAAAAGGAGTAATCGATATGGAACGCTGCCGTCTGCTCGGTTTTTGTGCCGGTAATTACCTGCAAACCTTGCCGCTCAACCTTAAACTGGGTTATACGCTTAAGTTGTCAAAGGGCTGAGTTAGTTGATATAATATGTTATGGTGGGCGAGATCTAATGGAGAGTAAATAAACCTTTAAATAAGATAGATTTTTGATGAAGTATATTTGGATCAACAGGCCTGCTTGATATCGAAAAGAGGTAATACTTAAGTGAATAATAGCCAAAATTTATTACGCGAGCTGCCGGCTGTTGACCGCCTGTTAAGGGAAGCAGTCCTGGAAGAAAGTCTGCAGAGCCTGCCGCGCCGCCTGGTGCTGCAAGCGGTGAAGGACACAATCAGCTCATATCGCGAGCGAATTGTCAGTTCTTCAGCTCCAGATCAGCTTTCCGGGCAGATTGATCTCTCTCCGTATGCCCTGGCAGCAGAAGCAGCTGCCCTGGCTGAAAAATATGCTGGAATGAATCTTAAATCAGTGATCAACGCCACGGGCGTGGTTATTCATACCAACCTGGGTCGTGTTCCGTTAGCCCGGGCAGCTGTTGAGGCTATATCTGATATTGCCGCAAGCTACAATAATCTTGAACTTTCCTTAGAAACAGGCAGGCGCGGTTCTCGTCAGGAACACCTTGAAGAGCTGATTTGCGATCTAACCGGAGCTGAAGCGGCACTGGTTCTTAACAACAACGCAGCAGCTGTTTTTCTAGCCTTAAATACAATTGCCGGCGGCCGGAAAGTGGTTGTTTCCCGTGGTCAGCTGGTTGAGATCGGCGGTTCATTTCGTATTCCCGAGATCATGATTTCCAGCGGGGCCCGCTTAGCGGAAGTGGGAACAACCAATAAAACGCACCTGCGGGATTACGAGGCGGCAGTTAATGAAGATACCGCCGCTTTTTTGAAAGTTCACACCAGCAACTACCAG
>SKPU01000199.1 GCA_007119335.1 Syntrophomonadaceae bacterium | reverse complement strand
CCGCTTGGCATAAATCCGCTTTATCCCGGTTTAGCGGTTAGCTTTTTAGTTCTCTTTTATGATTATATGAAAAACCGGGGAAACCATTTCAGGGAGCAGGAATAAGCAGCAGGCAGGGGTTGGTTCTCCTTTCTGCCAGGCTTAGCTGGCTGAAGGAGTAAAGTGCTTTGCATTGCCAGGCAGTTAAATCGCCTGCACTTATGTTTTTTAAATTGATTTTAGTGAGAGGAGTGATATCTAGATGAACCGTTTTAAAAGTCTGCCCGGTAATAGTGGAAGCGATGATAGTAGTGACAGCAATCGAATCGTGATAACTGTAATTGGCCCTGATCGAGTGGGCATTATTGCTGCTGTCTCAGCCATTCTGGCAGAAAACAGCATCAATATTCTTGATATCAGCCAGACAATCATGCAGGAATTTTTCGTGATGGTTTTGATTGCCGATATGGAGAAAGCTTCTATCGAGCTGATCACTTTAAAGGATTTGCTAAGCCAAAAAGGTGAAGAATTACAAATGCGTATCGATGCCCAGCACGAAGATGTTTTTAATTATATGCATCGCATTTAGTTGAGAAACGCTGATTAGAAGGGACGGAGATAAATTGCTGAGCATGGATGAAATTATGGAAACGGTTAAAATGGTTCAGGAAGAAAACCTGGATATTCGGACGATAACTATGGGCATCAGCCTGCGTGATTGCATTGATTCTGACCATAACGCAGCCTGCCGGAAGATTTATGATAAAATAACCCGCCGGGCTGATAGATTGGTCAAAACCGGTGATGATATTGCCCGTGAGTACGGTCTGCCGATTGTTAATAAACGCATTTCGGTGACCCCGATTGCCCTGGTCGCCGAAGCAAGCGATGTTGAAAATTATGTTCAGTATGCCCGGATCCTGGACAAAGCGGCCGAAGCGGTTGGCGTCAATTTTATCGGCGGTTTTTCAGCCCTGGTCCATAAAGGATTTACCGGTGGGGATAGCAAGCTAATTGAATCAATCCCCCAGGCTTTAAGTGAAACTGAACGGGTTTGCGCCTCGGTTAATGTAGCTACGACCAGGGTTGGTATAAACATGGATGCGATCAATATGAGCAGCCGGGTCATTAAAAAAACAGCAGAGCTGACAGCCGACCAAAATAGTATCGGTTGCGCAAAGATTGTTATATTTGCTAATGTCCCCGAAGATAATCCTTTTATGGCCGGAGCATTCCATGGGATTGGTGAAGCGGACTGTGTCATAAATACCGGGGTGAGTGGGCCGGGTGTGGTTAAAAGCGCAGTGAATAAAGCAGGTGAAGTTGATCTCGGCGCTTTGTCTGAAACAGTTAAAAAGATTGCCTTTAAAGTAACTCGCATGGGTGAGTTGGTTGGACGGACAGCAGCAAACAGGCTTGGGGTGCCTTTTGGAATTGTTGATCTCTCCCTGGCGCCGACCCCGGCCGTCGGGGACAGCGTGGCAGAAATATTAGAAGAGATGGGCCTTGAAAGGTGCGGCGCTCCCGGGTCAACAGCAGCGCTGGCCCTGCTAAATGATGCAGTAAAAAAAGGCGGGGCGATGGCTTCATCATATGTTGGCGGTTTATCCGGGGCATTTATCCCGGTTAGCGAAGATGCCGGGATGATTAAGTCGGTAACTGACGGGGCGCTGAGCCTTGAAAAGCTGGAAGCGATGACCTCGGTATGCTCGGTTGGCCTGGATATGGTTGCTGTGCCCGGTGATACATCAATTGAAACTATCGCAGCCATTATAGCTGATGAGGCGGCTATAGGTGTTTTCAACAACAAAACTACAGCAGTGAGAATTATTCCGGCCGCAGGTAAAAGGTTAGGTGAAAGGGTCGAATTCGGCGGTCTGCTCGGCGAGGCCCCGATCATGGCAGTTAACAATTTTTCAGCAGAAAAATTCGTGCGCCGGGGAGGTAGAATTCCGGCCCCAATTCACAGCCTGCGAAACTAAGTCGTTGCCCTGCTTCCAGGCGGATAAGGTTATTGCCGGCATCTTCAAGACGGGTCATCAGGAAAGGGCTGTTCCAACGAACAGCTCATTGAGGCACGTTCTTTGTGAAAATAATTATTAACTTTAAACCCATGAGTAAGCAAAAGCAGAACCCCAGTTTTTCAAGATCCAAAGGGTAAATAGCAGTGCCGTGTAGATATAGATGGGCAGCAAGCAGCCAGATATTTATTAACAAAAATAATCTACCCGAATTGTTTTGCTAATTGTTAAAGAATCTTTACCGCCAGTTTTATGACAATCCAAAAACTACAACCTATACAATACACCATCAAAAAAACTGCAAACAATCAATCTCAACCATTAACAGACTATTTTGATTTGCTGTTAAGATATCTTTAGAGAAAATTTTCTGTTATACTTCGAAGAGAATCAATTATTTTCAAAAAACATATTTTTTTGATTATAGCCTAACATTATGAAATAGATAAAACAATCAAGAAGGTGAGGGATTAATTATGGATAGGGATGTTATCATGGAGTATTTTTTTCAGCTTGTCAAAATCAATAGTCCTTCTAAGAAAGAAGCAGGTCTTGCAGAGAAACTGAAAAAAGATCTTGCCGAAATGGGATTTACAGTTTATGAAGATGACGCAGCAGAAAAATGTGGGGGAAGTACCGGTAATATTATAGCCAGGCTTAAAGGGAGTGAGGAGATCGCTCCGATTTTGCTTGGTGCACATATGGATACTGTTTCAAAGGGAGAAGATATTGAGCCTGTTGTGGATAAAGACCGGATAATAAGCAAGGGCAGTACCATTCTTTCTGCCGATGACAAGGCAGGGGTATGCGCCATAATTCAGGGTATAAAAGATGCATTGGAAGAAGGAAAAAGACATGGTGATATTGAGGTGGTATTTACCATATGTGAAGAGGCAGGGCTTTTAGGGGCGAGGTATTTGGATTTAAGCTATATCAAAGCCAGGGAAGGGTTTGTTTT
>SKPU01000207.1 GCA_007119335.1 Syntrophomonadaceae bacterium | reverse complement strand
TCACTACTGACAAACCGGCCCGGACACCGTAAAGCGCTGCTGTAGAGCCGGCCGAACCTCCACCCAAAATAACCATATCGTATGTCTGCTTAGCGGTCATGTAAAGGCCTCCCTCCAACACCCTATATAAAGTTATTCTTCTAGCCTATTTTTGCCTTATACTCATTATGATTGATCGACCGCGATGTGTCAATTTAACCACGGTGCCACCCTTTTGGCAGGTTTAATTTGCAAAGTGTAGTGATAAGATCTGCCTGAACCTCTTGAAGACAGACTATGATATAATAAGGTTACAGCATGTAGTTTAATGCTGAGACTGCATAAGGAGGCATTTGAAAATGAACGATCAAGTTGAAAAAGCACTGGACAAAATACGCCCGGCGCTGCAGCGTGACGGTGGAGATGTTGAGCTGGTCGAAGTAAGCGACGACGGTGTCGTAAAGGTAAGGCTTACCGGAGCCTGCGGTGGATGCCCGATGTCAACAATTACTCTCAAGCAGGGTATTGAAAAAGTATTGATGCAAGAAGTAGCCGAAGTAAAAGAAGTAGTAGCTGTTTAACGTACACTTACCCGAAAAAACCCGGGGCAACCCGGGTTTTTTCAATTCTTTAGGATTAATTAAGGAAAGGAGTTCCCAGAATTGCAAGAATTTTACTTTGACAACAGCGCTACCACCCGACCTTATCCTGAAGTAGTCGAGCAGATCAGCAAGGTGGCAGGAGAAAATTACGGCAATCCTTCTGCAATGCACGAAAAAGGATTAGAAGCCGAAAAAATAGTCAAAGAAGCCCGGCGGCGGATCGCTGCCTTTTTCAGAAACCGGGAAAAAGAGATTACTTTTACCTCCGGAGGAACAGAGGCAAATAACCTGGCCATCAAGGGAGCTGCCTTGCGTAACAGGCAGCGGGGCAATCATCTTGTAACCAGCGAGGTGGAACACCCTTCAGTATTAAACTGCTTCCGCTATTTAGAACAAATAGGCTTCGAGGTCACCTACCTGCCAGTTAACGAAAAGGGCCTGGTTAACCATGATCGCTTAAAAGATCTGATCAGCGATAAAACGATCCTGGTCAGCATTATGCATGTCAATAATGAAATCGGGACTATCCAGCCGCTGGAAAAAATCGGCCCCTTGATTAAAAAAAAGAACCCCGGGGCGTTGTTTCATGTCGATGCTGTCCAATCTTTTACCAGGTTACCGATGGCCATTAATGATTGGCAGGTTGACCTGGTCAGCTGCAGCGCCCACAAGATTCATGGACCGAGAGGGGCCGGCTGCCTTTGGATCCGGGAAGGCACCTTGCTTCAACCCCTGCTGCATGGCGGCGGGCAGGAAAATGAACTGAGGCCGGGCACGGAAAACGTTCCGGCTATCGCCGGTTTTGGACTGGCGGCCCGGTTGACCGGGGAGAAACAGCGCAAAAAAACCTCGCCACAGAACAGCTTAAAGTTAGCTTTTTATCAAAAGCTACAGCTTTGTGGCGTTGAAGTTTATGTTAACGGACCCCTGCCGGAAGAGAGCGCGGAGCATATTCTCAGCCTTTCCTTCCCCGAACTGCCTTCTGAAATGCTCCTGCACTCCCTTGCAGCTCGCGGAATATATGTTTCTGCAGGTTCAGCCTGTCACTCCCGGCGACCTGAGCCGAGCCATATTCTACAAGCCTTAAAGCTTAGTCAAGATCGGCTCGAAAGCGCCCTGCGCTTTAGTTTTTCATGCTATAATAATGAACAGGAAATAGAAGCTGCTGCTCAAATAACCGCAGAAATTACCAAAGAACTCAAATCAATAATCAATCAATGATCCGGGCAGCTGTCAATTAAATATCATCTACAGGGGGAACTACATGCCGGCAAATATTATGGTCCGCTATGGCGAAATAGCCCTGAAAGGGAAAAACCGAGGACAGTTTGAACATAAGCTGCAGCGCAACCTGAAAGAGGTTGTTCAGGACTGCCAGGCAGCCGTGAAAAGAGAGCATGGCCGTTTTATGGTCAGCGGACCTGAGGAATTCCGGGATATTATACTTGAACGTCTTAGCAAGGTATTCGGAGTGGTATCTGTCAGCCTGGTTGAGGAAACCGGTCTTGATTTAGAGCAGATTAAAAAGCTTGCGGCTGATATTGTCAGTAAGTTGCCTCCTGAACAAAACAAATTCAGGATAGAAACCCGCCGGGTTAATAAGCAGTTCCCATACCCTTCTCCGGAAATGAACCAAATACTGGGTTCTCATCTGCAGGAACAGTTCCCGCACCTTATTGTCGATTTAAAACAACCAACCTTTACTTTATCGGTAGAGCTGGGCTATAAAAAGGCTTACCTTTACCTGGACCGGACAGCCGGTCCGGGCGGCCTGCCCGTGGGGATTACAGGACGCGGCCTGTTACTGCTCTCGGGCGGTATCGACAGCCCTGTGGCAGGCTGGTTAGCTATGAAAAGGGGCTTAGTGGTGGAAGCGCTGCATTTCCACAGCTTTCCTTTTACAAGCCGGCGCTCTCAAGAGAAGGTAGTCGATTTATGCCGCAATTTAGCCGGGTATGGGGGGAAAATCAGCCTGCACAATATCAACATAGCCAACATCCAAACAGAACTGCGCTCCCAATGCCCCGATGAATTAAGTATCATCTTGCTCCGCAGAATGATGATCAGGTTGGCCGGACTGCTTAGTGTACGCTACGGATTTCAAGCGATGATTACCGGTGAAAGCCTGGGCCAGGTAGCGAGCCAGACATTGGAGAGCATAGATGTAGTCAGTAAAGCAACCGAAATGCTTATCCTCCGACCCCTTTTAGGGATGGACAAAAAAGAAATTATCGATAAAGCGAACACTATCGGCACCTATGAAATCTCGATTCTGCCCTATGAGGATTGCTGCACAGTTTTTATGCCCAAAAGTCCGGTTACCAAACCAAATTTAGAAGTAATAGAAAATCACGAGGCTAAGCTTGATCTTGCAGGCCTGCTT
>SKPU01000113.1 GCA_007119335.1 Syntrophomonadaceae bacterium | reverse complement strand
GAGGTCAACCAGGGTTCCGCCGCCAAAATTTTTAGCTTCGATCACATCCTCCAGCTCAGCAAGAGGACGCAATCTATCCAGTTTTTCGGGATCAAGACCTAGGACAAGCCCCAGGTTGGCGTCCGGATCCGCGTCAACTGCAAAAACCGGTATCTGCTGGAGCGTTAAACAACTTACCAATTGGGCGGCTACTGTAGACTTTCCAGCCCCACCTTTACCGGATACCGCTATTTTCAAGTCAAAACACCCCTTAATTAGGGCAAAAAAATATACCCATCTTTTTATTTTAACTTCGACAAAACCGGGGAAAAATCCTTTATCTAACCCAAAGTTCGCATTTTCACAACATTAACACAGATAGGGAGCACAGTTACCCGTGCTCCCTGGTTCTGCTATTTTTTCTGAAAATCGAGGCTTTCTTCGTCATCAACTACAACTTCGACTGTATCACCGGGAGCTATCTTGCCCTGCAGCAGTTCCTCTGAAATGCCATCTTCAAGACGGCGCTGGATCACTCTGCGCAGCGGCCGCGCTCCATAGCCGGGATCGAAGCCTTCCCTGAGCAGCATACCTTTGACATCCTCGGAGACTTCAACGTGTAAACTATATTCTTCGATGCGCTTGTTTAACTCATTGAGCATAAGATCGACAATCTCTTTGATATGTTCTTCTTTTAAAGCATGGAAAACGATCTGATCGTCGACCCGGTTTAAGAACTCCGGACGAAAAGTCTTTTTCAGCTCATCCATAATCCTTTCTTTCATATCCTCGTAATCATTTTCTTCGCTCGCGACACCAAAACCAACAGAGGCTTTATTAAGAAAAGTAGCGCCAACATTGGAAGTCATTATAACTACCGTGTTCCGGAAATCAATGGTCCTTCCTTTGCCGTCGGTCAGGCGTCCGTCTTCTAATATCTGCAGCAGGATGTTAAATACATCCGGATGCGCTTTTTCTATTTCGTCAAGCAGAACAACCGAGTACGGGTTCCGACGCACTTTTTCTGTAAGCTGTCCGCCTTCCTCATAACCTACATAGCCCGGAGGAGAACCAACCAGGCGGGCCGAAGTGTGTTTCTCCATGTATTCGGACATGTCAAGGCGGATCATCGCGTTTTCATCCCCGAACAGGGCCTCTGCCAGGGCCCGGGCCAATTCGGTTTTGCCAACCCCGGTCGGACCGAGGAAAATGAAAGACCCGATCGGCCGTTTGGGGTCTTTCAGGCCGGCCCGGCCGCGGCGGACTGCCCGCGATACTGCATGAACTGCTTCATCCTGACCGACCACCCGTTTGTGGAGGGTTTCTTCCAAGTGCATCAGGCGGGCCGATTCTTCTTCGGCCAGCCGTTTAACCGGCACTCCGGTCCAGCTGGAGACAATGTAGGCGACGTCTTCTTCGCCGACCTGTGACATATCAGAAGCGCCCACCTGTTTTTCCCATTCTTTCTTTTGTTCATCACGTTCTTCCTTTAGTTTATGTTCATCATCGCGCAGCTTAGCCGCTTTTTCAAATTCCTGGTTACGGATAGATGCTTCTTTTTCTGTGCGCAGGCTGGTTAGTTTATCTTCAACCTCTTTTAAATCAGGCGGCGCAGTATAATTGCGAATCCGCACCCTCGAGGCAGCCTCGTCTATCAAGTCGATCGCTTTATCAGGAAGGAATCGGTCCGAAATATAGCGATCGCCAAGTCTTACAGCTGCTTCGACTGCTTCGTCGGTAATCTTTACTTTATGATGGGCCTCGTAGCGATCACGCAGGCCTTTTAGGATTTCAATGCTTTCTTCCTTACTCGGCTCTCCGACATTAATTGGCTGGAACCTTCTTTCCAGGGCCGGATCCTTTTCAATATGCTTTCGATATTCATCCAGGGTCGTTGCCCCGAGGCACTGCAGTTCACCGCGGGCCAGGGCAGGCTTAAGAATATTTGAGGCATCTATAGCCCCTTCAGCAGCGCCGGCGCCGATCAGGGTATGCAGTTCGTCAATAAAAACCAGAACATTGCCAGCCTGGCGCAGTTCATTAACCAGCTTACGCAGGCGCTCTTCAAACTCACCCCGGTACTTGGTTCCGGCTACCACTGCAGCCAATTCTAAAGTAACCACCCGCTTATCGCGAAGGATTTCAGGGACTTTACCCTCAATAATATGATAAGCGAGTCCTTCCGCAATCGCCGTTTTCCCGACCCCGGGTTCACCAATCAGGCAGGGGTTATTCTTGGTCCGTCTGCTCAGGATCTGGATGACCCTTTCGATTTCTTTTTCACGGCCAATGACCGGATCAAGCATGCCCTCCTTCGACAACCTGGTCAAGTCACGACCAAAAGTATCGACGGTAGGTGTTTGCTGCTCACCGCCTGCTTTCTCGCTTTCCGGCACCTTGCCGCTTCCTTCTTCACCACCAAGAAGTTCAATAACTTCCTTGCGGGCTCCTTTTAGATCAATTCCAAGGTTGGAAAGGACCTGAGCGGCAATTCCCTCTCCTTCTCTAACCAGGCCGAGCATCAGGTGTTCTGTGCCAACATAGTTGTGGCCCAGATTCTGACTTTCCTCAATGGCCAGTTCAACCACCCGTTTAGCCCGTGGAGTATAGCTGATCCCCTGTTGAACCACCTTTTCGCCCTGCGGAGTAATTCGCTCTACTTCCTGGCGAACACGATTTAAATCGACCTCCATGTTCTGCAAGGATTGAGCAGCAATGCCCGACCCTTCGCGAACCAGTCCTAAAAGCAGGTGCTCGGTTCCTATGAAATTGTGATTTAAACGCTTGGCCTCTTCCTGGGCCAAAACCAAAACCTGCTGTGCTCTTTCTGTAAACCTTCCAAACATGAACATTTTGTTCACCTCTTCTTTACTAATCTGACTTCTTAAAACATCAGTTTTTTTTCTTTTCTTCTTTTAGGATACATCTATTGACTTACTCATTGATCCTTCAGGTTACTCTTACTGCCCTTTGGCTTAACCTTTTC
>SKPU01000193.1 GCA_007119335.1 Syntrophomonadaceae bacterium | reverse complement strand
TGATAATACCTATGAGGATAATGTGCCTGAAGATATTGATCCGGATGAGGAAGAAACGGATATTGAAGAGGATGAGAATGATTAAAACTAGAGTGAGTAAAAAATTGCTCGGCAATGTTTAGCAGCCTGCCCTGGTGGCAGGCTTTTCTTTTAAGGTATGATCGGAGTAAGCATGGGACAATTATTTAGAAAGGGTTGGGTTAAACAGTCAGGATTTTTGTCCAGATAGGTGGATCATTCAGTAAAATAAGTTATAATGTATATATACTTACTGGTATAAGCTAGTGGAGGGGTCCCAAAAATGGGCGGTTTATATGAAACAGATACTTTGATTATTGGTTATGAAATAGTTAAGCAGGCAGGGGCATTGGCTTTACGGGTGGTCCCTTTGCTCATTGCCGCAGTTTTTCTTGCTGAATCAGCCAGGCTTTGGCTGGGTGATGAAAAACTACGAAATTATATGGTAGGCCGGCATCACTGGATGGGTCGCTTGCGGGCAATGGTCCTTGGGGCAGTCCTGCCCTTTTGTGAATGTGGTGCGTTTCCGATTATGCTAGGTTTGATCCGGGCCGGGGTGCCAACCGGCGCAGTATTAACATTTTTCCTGGTCAGCCCGGTGGTCAGTGTGCCGGCTTTCATGCTTCTGATTGGGGTCTTTGGCCTTCCGCTGGCTCTATTTTACCTGATCATTACTTCCGGCTCTGCCCTGTTGGCCAGCATTTTGATCGAGCCGGCCGGCAGACGCTGGGGCATGTTTAAAGAAGGCGTAGCCGTTAAAGAAGAAAAAGAGAAGAGAACCGGCCTGGCTATGGCTGATCATGGTTCCTCATCATCTAGAGCAGCAGTAAATGTTTCTTGCTGTAATGAAACAGCAGGGCAACCAAAACAGGGCGATCATACGCCGGCCTCTGTAGCTGCCCAGGCCTGGGAACACACGGTTAAGCTGCTTAAAAGAATCACCCCTTATGTGGTTGCTGTAATCCTGCTCTCTTCGCTGCTGACCAATCTGGTGCCGCAGGATTTGATCCAACGGACCCTTGAAGCGGGGGCGCCTTTTGATATCTTGATTGGAGCCCTGGTAGGTATACCGATTTACAACGGAGATTGCGCAATGATTGCCCTGGTGGCTCCGTTGATAGGCGCCACGGGTGCTGTGGGAGCCGGCATAGCTTTTATTATTTCCGGATCGGGAACCAGTATCAACGGAATCATTTTCATGAGTTCGGTTTTCACGAAGCGTTTTCTGGCTCTTTATGTCTTTACGGTGTTTTGTATAGCATTGATCGTTGGCTACCTGATTTCCATTTTATTGGCCCTGGGCATTGTCTGATTTGCTTGAGTAGGCAATTACCAGGCAGTAATTTGCGATTATCGATTCTGAATATTTTTCAGTCACATAAGTAACAAGATAGGGGTGAGTTTTATGTATATTGAAGATATTAGTCCGTTTGTTTTTGAGATAGGTCCGCTCGCTGTTCGCTGGTATGGTTTAATGTTCGCTATTTCCTTTATAGTGGGTTTTTATTACCTGCGGAAAAACGGCATGGAAAAAGGATTTAATGAAGACACGATCTTTACTCTGTTTGTGATTGTAGTTGTTTCACTCATGGTCGGAGCCAGGGCAGTATTTGTCCTTACTAATTGGTCATACTTTATAGAAAATCCGGATCTGATTATCCGTATCGACCAGGGCGGCCTTGCTTTTCATGGAGGGCTGCTGGGAGGATTATTGAGCAGTTGGTTATATTGCCGTATAAAAAAACTAAACTGGTGGACCCTGGCTGACCTGTCTGTGCCGGGAGTTGCTGCTGGTTATGCCCTGGTGCGCATTGCCAATATTTTTAATCAGGAAATTCTCGGTCGTGAGGCAGTTATGTTCTTTTTTGAGAGGCATCCGGCCCAAATCTATGGCTCATTAATTGGCATAAGCCTTCTCTTGCTCCATAATTATCTGGCCCGTCGGGGACGCCCTAACCCTGGTTATCTCTTCTGGAGTTTTGTATTGGGCTATACCCTGCTGCGTGGCTTGATAGAAGAAACATTCCGATTAAATCCACTGCCTGTCTGGGGATATGTCAATGAAGTATGGGGGGTCGGGTTTTTTACCACCGTTCATCTTTTTACTCCCCCGATCATTGTGCTTTGTCTTTTTATGCTTTGGAAGGTTAATCGCAACCAGTCAGCTACTTGACCTTTTATAAACTTACAATTATAATATTGATAACAATTACTAAATTGCAATATTATGATGTTCGGTTGTTTTAAAAATTTATTTGGTGGTTTACTGATTATGGAAGGAGAGTATCGGATATGACTAAAGCGGTATGGAAAGATACAATTTTGGCGCAAAGTGAGGACACGATTTTTGTAGAGGGTAATCATTATTTTCCGCCTGCAGATATAAAGAAAGAGTACCTGGTGGAAAGTGATCACAGAACAACTTGTCCATGGAAAGGTTTGGCTCACTACTACCATCTTCAAGTGGCAGGCGAAAAAAACGAAAATGCTGCTTGGGCATACCCGGACCCCAAAGAAAAGGCACGGCACTTAACCGGTTACTTTGCTTTTGGGAAGGATGTTAAAGTTGAAGAATAAGTATAGCTTTGTAATAATAAGCTTAACAATCTTTATAGTTGGATTGTTGATGATAAATGCTGGTTGTGGAACAGGGAGTGCAGAAGTTGAACCGGAAGAACCTGAAGCAGCAGATGAGCTGCAAGATTATGGAGGGCTTCAAGAAGCTGAGCAGGTTGAGGTTGAAATAGAGAAAGAAGGTGAGGAAATGGATGAATTGCGTGAAAGCCTTACTGAAATGCAATATAAAGTGACTCAGGAGGACGGCACTGAGCCTCCTTTTGAAAATAAATACTGGGATCATAAAGAAGAAGGGATCTACGTAGATATAGTTTCCGGTGAACCGCTTTTTAGCTCGATGGATAAGTTTGATTCAGGAACCGGATGGCCAAGCTATAC
>SKPU01000060.1 GCA_007119335.1 Syntrophomonadaceae bacterium | reverse complement strand
TTTAACAACATTTTCATCAAGTTTATCTAATTCCGGCACCTCTTCAAGAGCTGCACTGTCAAATGGTATGCCGTCTAAGTAGTTTGCAATCGCTTTTGCTGCTACCCGGCCATTACCCATTGACTGAACTGCCGTCCCGGGACCGGTGAACATTTCACCGCAACCGAAAACACCGGGCCGGCTGGTTTGCATCGTTCGGGAATTAGAAATTGGCCGACCTTTATCATCAAGTTCTATTTCCCCGCGCACCGGTTCAGGATCTCCGCCCTGGCCGATCGAAAAAATAATAATATCGCCTTCAATCATATGCTTATTATCCTTATTAAATTCGGGATTAAATCTTCCCTGGTCATCGAAAACACATGAGCATTCAACTAATTGGAGGCCTTTTATCTTGCCATTTTCTCTAATTATTTCATCCGGTCCCCAGGAAGTATTAAATTCAACTCCCTCTTCATGGGCTTCTTCGATTTCCCAGCTGAATGCGGGCATTTCTTCATCACATTCAAGGCAGGCCAGTTTAACTTTCCCTGCCCCTGCCCGCAGGGCGGACCGGGCAACATCCATCGCAACGTTTCCTCCGCCAATAACAATCACTTCTGGACTTCCTTCAAATTTAAAATCTTTGCGCTTAACATCCTGTAAAAAGGGCAGCGCATAAATAATGCCTTCACCCTCTGATCCGGGAATATTTAGACCCCTGCTAACCGGCAAACCCATGGCAAGCAAAATAGACTGGTAGCCTTCTTTTTCTAGTTGTTCAATTGTAATATCCTTACCCAATTCAACCCCGTATTTAAACTTAACCCCCTGTTCAGCAATTTCATCAATATCTTGATCAATAGCTTCATCCGGTAAACGGTAAAGGGGGATATAATGACGAACAGCGCCTCCGGCCATTTCATCACGGTCAAAAACGGTTACATCTGCACCCATCCTGGCCAAATCGTAAGCAGCAGTAAGCCCTGCCGGGCCAGCACCAATAACAGCCACCTTGCCGCTGACTTTCGGATCATCAGGAGTAGGAGGATTTACCTTAGCGCTGCCATATTCGAGGGCAAAACGCTTAAGTCCGCGAATAGATGGGGGATTATCAACATCATTACGGCGGCATTCATCTTCACAATGGTGAGCGCAAATGGTACCACATACAAAAGGTAAGGGATTAGTTTCTTTGATTACCTGCAACGACCGGTCAAAATCACCGGTGGCAATAGCCAGCAAATAATCACGGACACCCTGATGCAGCGGACAAGCCGATTGACAGGGCGGATAGATATTTTCCAAACTTATCTCTTGGTTACTATGCTGAGTCATTAGATCACTCCTTGCGACTATTTAACTAATATAAAGTTCGCCATTAAAATATAATCTCCTGTTTATATCAACTGGCGATTTAAATATATTTATACATCCTGTTTATTTTTCTAAAGAAGGACCGCTCTCGCCGCTGACAGGCGGGCGATGGGCACCCTGTAAGGCGAACAACTCACATAATCAAGCCCTGCCTCATTAAAAAAATTGATAGAAACAGGATCACCGCCATGTTCACCGCAGATGCCTATCTTCAATTCCGGCCTGGTGCTTCGCCCTTTTTCAATAGCAATCTCGACCAGTCGGCCCACGCCTTCGAGATCAATTTCAGCAAAGGGATTAGTTTTTAGCACTTTTTGCTGTATATAAAATGGTAGAAATTTGCCTTCTGAATCGTCCCGGCTATAACCAAGCGTAGTCTGAGTTAAATCATTAGTCCCGAACGAGAAAAATGATGCTGACTGAGCCAACTGGTCCGCAACCAGGCAGGCCCTGGGTAGTTCAATCATTGTTCCAACCAGGTAGGGCAGCTCCCGGTTATTTTCTTTAAATAATTCTTCTATTGTTTCTTCCACTAACTTTTTCATCCTGTCCATTTCTTCACGATGCCCTACCAAAGGAATCATCACTTCAGGCTGCAGTTGTTCCGGAGCAATCCCTTCATCTAACAGTTCAAAAGCAGCCAAAAATATTGCTCTGACCTGCATACGGTAGATCTCCGGATAGACCAGGCCCAGTCGGCAACCGCGGTGCCCCAGCATCGGGTTGTACTCCGATAGAGACTGAACTTTCTGAAGAATGGTTTCTTTTTCTTGCAGCAGATCGGAATCACCGCCTTCTCTTTGCAGACGGTCCACCTCAAGAAGTAGTTCTTCTCGATCAGGCAAGAATTCATGTAGTGGAGGATCGAGGAGGCGGATCGTAACCGGAAAACCGGACATTTCTTTCAAAATTCCTTTAAAATCCTCTTGCTGCATCGGCAGCAGTTTTTCTAATGCCGCTTCCCTTTTTTCTAAGTCTGCTGAAAGAATCATCTCCTGGACAACCGGAATCCGTTCAGCAGCCATAAACATATGCTCCGTGCGGCACAGACCGATACCCTGGGCTCCAAGCTCAACTGCCCGGCGGGCATCACCAGGAGTATCAGCATTGGCACGAACCTTTAGGCGGCGAATATCGTCTGCCCAGCCGAGCAGTTCGTAAAATTGATCGGTAAACTGTGGTTCAATCAGGGGAGCTTCACCCAAAATAACCTGACCGGTAGTCCCGTCAATCGAAAGTATTTCTCCTTCAGGATACTTTTTTTCATCCACATAAAAGAAGCCTCTACCAAGATCGATTCTCAGATCATCACAACCGCAAACACAAGGTTTGCCCATTCCCCGGGCTACCACGGCAGCATGGCTGGTCATCCCTCCCCGACTGGTCAAAATTCCCTCAGCGGCAACAATCCCGTGAATATCGTCAGGTGTGGTTTCGGGACGAACCAGGAGCACTTTTTCTCCTTTTTGGGCCATTTCCTGGGCTTTATCAGCATCGAAAACAACTTTACCGGAAGCAGCTCCCGGAGAAGCAGGAAGACCGCGGGCAATATAGTTCATCTTAGCGGCAGGATCGATACGCCAGTGCATTAACTGTTCAAGCTGTGCAGGCTCAACTCTTTGCAGGGCCTGAGTTTTACTGATTACCTCTTCATGAACCATGTCTACTGCTATACGCATAGCAGCAGAAGCTGTTCTTTTTCCGTTGCGGGTCTGAAGCATGTACAATTTGTTCTTTTCAATGGTAAATTCAATGTCCTGCATATCCATGTAATGTTTCTCAAGAGTCCGGCAGGTGTCAATAAATTGCTGATATGCTTCAGGCATATCTTGCTTTAATTTATCTAATGAGTGGGGAGTGCGAATTCCGGCTACAACATCTTCACCCTGGGCATTAAGCAAATATTCGCCGTAAATCTTTGGTTCGCCGTCCGAGGGATTGCGGGTAAATGCCACCCCGGTTCCACTGTCTTCTCAAAAATAACCAAAAACCATAGCCTGAATATTGACCGCAGTGCCCAAATCATCTGGTATACGGTTTGTCCGGCGATAAAAAACGGCTCGATCGGTATTCCAGGATTTAAAAACCGCTTCTACGGCTAAGAAAAGTTGTTTTCTTACATCAAGCGGAAATTCCTGACCTGTTTCTCTGCGTACCAGTTCCAAAAAATCTTCAATAATCTGCTCCAGGGCATTTTCATCCAGTTCAGAATCGGTGTCAACCTGCTTCTTATGTCTCATTTCAGTTAAAATATTTTCAAAATGATGATTTCCGATATTTAAGACAACATTCCCAAACATCTGCAAAAAGCGGCGATAGCAATCAAGAGCAAAATGTCGATCCCCTGCTTCATTGGCCAGATGATTAACTGTAGTTGGGTTTAAACCCAAATTTAAAATAGTATCCATCATTCCAGGCATTGAAACCACTGAGCCGGAACGAACCGATAAAAGAAGCGGACTTTCACCACCAAAACAGCGCCCTGTCCGCTGTTCCAATAATTTCAGATTCTCCATAATCTCGTTTTTTAGCTCCGGCCGAAGGCTTTCGCCCTCTTTGAAATATAGGTTACACGCTTCGGTTGTGATAGTAAATCCAGGAGGAACAGGCAGACCAATGCTGGCCATCTCAGCCAGATTAGCACCCTTACCGCCAAGCAGACTTTTCATCGACCGATCACCTTGCTCAAAAGGATAGACATATTGACTGGCCATCAAATCTTTTCTCCCCCTTTAATAATTTGCATGATTCGATTAGCAACCTCTTCGACTGCCTTGTCAGACACTTCGAATATAGTACAGCCAATTTTTTTCATCAAGCGACGGGCATAATCAAGTTCTTGCTCAATTCTTTCAACAGCCACATAGTCGGCCTTGTCATCAAGGCCAAGCGCCTTAAGGCGTTCCTGCCTGATTTGCCTCAGCTGGTAAGGATTAATGATTAATCCAATAATCTTGTGTGGTGGCACCCAGAAGAGTTCTTCAGGCGGATCTACCTCAGGAACCAGAGGTAAGTTCGCCACCATAATTCCCTGGTGAGCAAGATACATACTAAGTGGAGTTTTCGAGGTCCTCGAAATACCAATCAAAACCACCTCGGCTTGCATTAAGCCCCGCGGATCTTTGCCATCATCATGTTTAACAGCAAATTCCACTGCTGCAACCCTCCGAAAGTAAGCTTCGTCAAGTTGGCGCAGCCGACCTGGTTCAAGGTGTGGCTCCTTGTGAGTGACTTTGCTAAATGCAGTCATTAACGACCCAAGTATATCTGCAGTCTGGACGGCGTGCTTTTCTGCTTCCTCAACCATAACCTTGCGCAGTTCCGGAACTACTAAAGTATAAACAATAATTGCATTACAATTCTTCGCCTCTTCAAAAACCGCTTTAATTTGCGCATGATCCTCCACAAATGGCACCCGGCGCAGCTCTATATGACCGGAATTAAACTGGCTGGCCACAGCCTTTACCACGAACTCAGCAGTATCGCCTATCGAATCGGAAAGTATGTAGACTACCGGTTTCTCTGTAACCTCTTCCATCAATAAACCCCTCTCCTGCAAAATAACGGTGGCATTTGGTTAATCCAGCGCCTGTTCATAAAAACTGGGCAAAGGTAACAGACCTGATCTGCCTAATATAAATATACGATACTAGGCCCTGACGTTCCTGCTGACCGGATCAGTTTTATGGAGTTTGCATCTTAGAAAAGTCAGCCAGACTGTTAAATAAACGCTTGATTGCAGCAAGCAGGTTTAATCTATTAGCAGACAGCTTCTCATCTTCGACCATGACCATGACATTATCAAAGAAGCTGTCAATCGGCTTTTTCATATTCTTCAGTTTTTTTAGGCTCTCAACCGAATCATCTACATCCGCTAATTCATCCTGCAGTTTCTGGTATCTCTGGAAAAGCTCTAATTCGGCAGGATCAGAAAGGAGACCCTGATCGATGTCATTCCCCGGAGCCTTTTTGGCCAGGTTAGCCACCCGGTTATAAGCGACGATCACATCATCAAGAAGGGGGCCTTTCTGGTAATCATTTAAAACACCAGCCCTTTCGAATAGCTCTGCCACAGTATTAAAAGGCACTGCAAGTACAGCTTCAGTTATGTCATTGGGATAGCCACGATCCTGAAAGGT
Organism: Syntrophomonadaceae bacterium; assembly: GCA_007119335.1. Classification (GTDB taxonomy): domain Bacteria; phylum Bacillota; class Dethiobacteria; order DTU022; family DTU022; genus B1SED10-74M. The sequence goes on along the minus strand of SKPU01000060.1, from coordinate 5,728 downwards.
GAATCGAATACGCTGAATCAGGAATTCCCGGACGCTGCTTTCTACTTTCTCATACTGTTTTGTATTCATTTCTAAGCTCGAAGAAAGCACCTCAAGGGCGTGATCCAGATAATCCTGCAGAGGCAAATTAATTTCAAACCCGAGCAGTATGCTGACTGCACCCTGAGCCTGCCTGCGTAAACCGTAAGGATCCTGTGAACCGGTTGGCTGAATTCCAACTGCAAAACAACCGGTCAGAGTATCTATCCGATCAGCCAATGAAACAATAGCCGACTCCATTGCGGAAGGAAGTTGATCTCCAGCCTGGCGAGGCAGATAATGTTCATATATGCCAACCGATACTTCCGGTGTTTCTCCGCTGAGTATAGCATATTCGCGGCCCATCACTCCCTGCAGGTCAGAAAATTCTTTAACCATGTTGGTTACCAGGTCAGCTTTGCATAAATGAGCAATCCGCCGGGTTTTCTCGACTTTTTCAACCGGCAGGTTCAAGGTTTCACCCAGCTTGCCGGAAAGTTCAACTAAACGGGCCCGTTTTTGATCAAGAGTACCCAGAGACTCTAAAAAAACAACATTCTTTAATTTCTCAACATAGTTTTCAAGCGGTTCTTTGCGATCCTCATCAAAAAAGAACCGTCCGTCAGCGAGGCGGGCCTGTAAAACCTTTTCATAACCTTTGCGAATATTAGGGTGAAACTTGTTATTACTAATTCCCACAAAGCTTGGCAGCAGACGTCCACTCTCCTTTTCTACTATTGGAAAATAGCGCTGATGCTTTTGCATCGAGGTAATCGGTACTTCCTGCGGCAAATCAAGATAAGCTTCATTAAAAGACCCATCGATAGCCACCGGATATTCCACCAAATAGGTAACTTCTTCGAGCAGATCATCATCAACCAGGGCTTTCCCACCGATTTCCTCTGCTTTTTGATCGAGCTGTTCGCGAATCATCTCCCGACGACGATTGTGATCAAGCACAATAAAGTTGTCTTCCAGACATTGGAAATAACGATCCACATAGGTGATTTCAAATGGCCCGGGAGCAAGAAAACGGTGCCCATATGTTTTCCGGCCTGATTCGATGCCGGCAAAATGAAAGATTACTGGTTTGCGATCATAAAGTGCTAACAACCAGCGGATTGGTCGAGCGAAACGCACTTCCTTGGTCTGCCAGTACATCGGCTTTGGAAAGGACAATTTATGAATTAATTGCGGCAGCAGTTCCGGAAGCAATTCCTCAGTCGCTTTTCCCGGAATTTCTTTGCGGGCAAAAATATAGCGGGCATCTTTGATCGTTTCTTCTTCTATCTGCTCTATCGTTACTCCCTGGGACTGCAAAAATCCCTGCAGCGCTTTGGTCGGTCGATCTTCATCATCGTAAGAACGATTGACGGGAGGACCTTTAACTTTTTCCACCAGATCACCCTGAACGGTTTCAAGATCTCTCACCACAATAACCAGGCGCCGCGGCGTGGCATAAGTTTCAATCATTCCGAAACCCAGTCTTTTATCGCTGAGCAAGGACTTTGCCCCTTCTTCTAACTGCTGCATTGCACCCGATAAAAAGCGTGACGGAATCTCTTCGCAGCCTATTTCCATTAATAGATGATTAGTAGTTTTCATTTTACTTCACCTCCGGTCATTAAAGGGTATCCTGCATCTTCACGTTGTTTAAGATAGCATTCAGCGCAAAGCCGGGCCAGGTTGCGCACCCTGCCCATATAGGCAGCCCGCTCGGTGACACTGATTGCTCCCCGGGCATCAAGGTTGTTAAATGTGTGTGAGCACTTTAGTATATAATCATAGGCCGGTGCAACCAGGTTCAGTTTTAGCAGACGATTTGCCTCGGTTTCATATAAGCCAAAAAGATTAAATAACAGATCAAGATCGGCGTAGTCAAAACTGTAACTGGACTGTTCCCACTCCACTCTTTTATATACTTCCCCGTAGGTAATGTCCCCGGTCCAAATCAGGTTAAAGACATTGTCGCAGTCCTGCAGATACATGGCTATTCTTTCAAGGCCATAAGTCAGCTCTACCGGCACCTTTTCCACATCATAGCCACCAACCTGTTGAAAATATGTAAACTGGGTAATTTCCATACCATCAAGCCAAACTTCCCAGCCCAGTCCCCAGGCTCCCAAAGTAGGAGCCTCCCAGTTGTCTTCCACAAATCGGATATCATGCTCCAGCGGATCAAGCCCAAGATAAGCCAAACTGTCAAGGTACTGCTGTTGGATATCCGGCGGGGTTGGCTTTATAATCACCTGGTACTGAAGATGCTGGTATAACCGGTTCGGGTTTTCACCGTAGCGTCCGTCCGCTGGTCGTCTTGAAGGTTCAACATATCCAACTGACCAAGGTTCCGGTCCCAGTGACCTTAGAAAGGTAGCCGGATTCATAGTTCCGGCCCCTGTTTCAACATCATAAGGCTGCCAGATCAAGCATCCCCGCAATGCCCAGTACTCCTGAAATTTCATCATAATCGTCTGTAAATCCAAAGAGATTCTCCTCCTTTATTTAAACACAGATTTATTAGTAACATATAAAAAACTCCCTCCCTCTGGCTAAAATAACCATAGGGACGGGAGGTTCTTCCCGCGGTTCCACCCTACTTGACCCCATTAGTTAAATGTTTGGGGCCCGCTTAATTCTTAAATGCTCAGGAACGCCATTCACCGTATATCCTGCCGGGCTTACACCATTTCCGACTCGCTAATTGTTTTAAAGGATTGATGCGGTTACTTCTTTCCATCATTGCTTGATGCTCTATCTAATTATAAAGATATTAACAACCAGCCGGCCCATTGTCAAGGGTTAGAAGTGAGAACTGCATGGCTCAGATTCTCAACAGCACGGCTGATATTTTGATCGCCTTTTTTACCCTTTGACCAGACCACTATTTCAGATCCTACAATAACCATCCCTTTTGAAGCACAAGCTTTTTCCATATAATTGATAGCCTGGGTCCCCCCTGTTTTTAATAGAGGAAGCTGTTTAGTGACAAAACAGGCTGTTTCTTGTTCTGCCATCTCAGGAAGGGTTGCAAGATAGGCTTTCATGACCGGATTCAAAGCAAAGGCCTGAACCGGTGAACCAAAAACAATAGCATCATATTCTTCAACCCTAGGCAGATCAGTCAGTTCAAATTTTCCAGGCTGAGCAGGGGTGCTGCCAGAGATGGTTATTTGTTCGAGATTTGCCGCATGCCCTTTATCTGTAAACTTTTCGAGCAATTTTTGGGCAACTGTAGCTGTTTTTCCACTCTGAGAATAAAATATGATTCCAATTTTCATCATAACTTAACTCCTTCCATTATTCACTTAGCAGGTGCCTTGATTTAAGATCACCGAGATCAAGGTGATAGGCGAGAAACAAGCTGTTCATCCTGGTCAACTCTTGCTTTTGACGGGTTGAAGGTCGGATCATCTTTACCTGGGAGAGCGGCGTTTCTAGCAAACGCCGTGCTAAAGCAACTGTGCCCGAATCAAGTTTAATTAAACCGGCTCCCTGACAACCGAAGCATAAAAGACCTCCCTCCCGCGGGCTGAAAGTCAGTCCTTTTTCTGAACCCCAATTATCTGAGCCGCACATTGCACAAAAATCCAAACAGGGACTGTAGCCGGCAGAATGAGCCAACTTTAGTTCAAAAGCCCTGCACAGTAAAAATTTTTCCTTGCTTTCGCCCAGCATACGCCAACCATCAAGCAGTAGTTCAAATATTGCAGGGGAGGGTTCTTCGCCGATCACCAAACGATCGGTTAACTCTGCCATATAACTTCCATAAGGGTACAGTTCGGGATCTTCCCGAAACCAGGGGAACCGTTCAATTGTGTCCAGACCGGTAATAATCGGCCAGGTACGCCCGCGATGAAAAGTATAAGTGCCATATGTAAAAATATCCACTCCGGCAGCCAGTTTGCTTTTTATTTTACGTGCCCCACGGGCTACAGCCGCAAACTTACCATGATTCAAGGTCAGCAGGGTAATCAGTCGATCTGCTTCACCGAGAACCCGGGTCCGCAATACCAAGCCCTCAGTTTTAAAAATTCGCTCTGCCAAGACTAATCTCCCTTATCTTATATCACTTCTATTCCTCGTAACCCAAACGGCGTAGATCTTCTTCCCGGTTACGCCATTCACGCTTTACTTTAACCCTGAGGTCAAGAAATATTTGATGGCCAAACAAAGCTTCCAGTTCTTTGCGCGCCTTTATACCGACATCTTTAAGTAGCGAACCACCTTTGCCAACAACTATACCGACTTGCGATTTCCTTTCAACAAAAATATCGGCACGAATATCAACCAGCTCACTTCCCGTCCGGAATTTCATCTCTTCTATTACCACCGCAACAGAAAATGGGACTTCCTGCCTGGTCAGGGGAATAATCTTTTCGCGAATTATTTCAGAGGCAATGAATTGTTCGGGTTGATCAGTGATCATTTCAGGTGGATAATACTGCGGACCTTCCGGCAGCATTTTAACAGTAGCATCAATTAATGGTTTTAAATTAGTTCCTTGTAATGCCGAGAGCTGGAAATGAGCTTTGAAAGAACCCATTTTTTTATAAAGATCACTGTAAACTGCTAATCTTTCTTCTGAGACAAGATCAATCTTATTAAGAATCAAAAATACAGGGCTGTTAACTGTTTGCAGCAGCTCAGCAATACGACTATCTCCATATCCAGGGGCATGATTAGCCTCGACTATGTAAAAAATCAGATCAACTTCCTGCATTGTGTTGCGAGCTTTTTGAACCATGGATGAACCTAGTTTGTGCTTGGGTTTGTGCAAACCGGGGGTATCAATAAAGATAATCTGTTCACTATCCCTGGTTAAAACAGCACGGACCTGGTTCCTGGTGGTTTGAGGACGTTCAGAAATAATAGAAACTTTTTCTCCAACCAAAGCATTTAGCAGAGTTGATTTTCCAACATTCGGCCTTCCGATAAGAGCAACAAAACCAGAACGGTGCATAAATTAGCCCTTTCCTGAGCGTTGATATTATTCAAAATTTACTGGGACGGCAAAACAGTTTTCAAGTCCAGAACAGGAGTTCCATTTAGCAAATCAGCCCCTCTGACTGTGAGAACGTTACTTTTCCTATCTAGCAGCTCAACCGTAGTCTGAGCTATGGAGTTCGGCCTGAAAGGAGCCCGGCATGCAAAAACGCCATATACTTCATTGCCTCTGCCGCTGCGTTTTTCCTTTAACACATAACTTCCGGCCTGGTGTAAGTAAGCTATAATATTAATTTTTTCTTCTTCTTCCAGGCGGTAAAGCCCCTCTTCCATCTCCGGATCAATAACAACCTGGGATAGCAACTCTTTATAATTTTTCGGAATCAATTCCGCTTGATAGTAAGTATTAGCTATATAGCCAACAGGATGGAAAGATACCGGCACCCGCCACATTTCTTTTGAATGGGTTAACTCCTGGCCGACTGGATTCTCAGCCCAATTTTGTGACCCGAATGGTTGCGGCAACAAATCAAGCAGGGGCCCGGTCTTTATTTCTTCATTCAAATTACCCATAATAACCTCCAGGTTCCCGCCCAATTCCCATAATACCTGGCGGCATGCTCCACAAGGAGTAGGCGGAGGAGAACAATCAGCAACCACAGCAATACTTTTAATATGACGATAACCGGCATGAACCGCTGTTAACATCGCCACCCGTTCAGCGCAAACAGCCATGCTGTGAGAGGCATTCTCGGTATTAGCACCG
>SKPU01000248.1 GCA_007119335.1 Syntrophomonadaceae bacterium | reverse complement strand
TATTGATCTTCACCGATTTTAGCCTGCTGAATTTGGGGAATGTGGGCAGTAATGTCCCCGGCAACAAGCATGTTGACCGTGGCAAATTCCGGTTCCGGATCCTCTTCCGTGTCCGGATCTTCTTCGGTTTCTGGATCGGTCTCTTCCGCACCTTCTTCAGCAGATTCTTCTTCAGATGTTTGGCTTCCAGTTTCATGATCGCCTGTGACATTTGCAATTAAGCTGTCTAATAAAGCCTCCGGAGGATAGGCATCTCCTGTTCTCATCCCGAACGAAAAAAACAAGGCAGTTAAGCCTAAGGTCAAGCATATGAAATAAATGCGACGCACTGTTGTTCACCATCCTCAATAATTGTTTCATCCAATTATAACACAGGTTTTGTTTATTCCCACCCGGCAAACCATTCCAGGGCAGCATAAAGCCAGGGCCATTTTGCGCCTTCCTGACCATCTAGGTTGAAATCCTGAACTTGTGCGGTATAACCTCCAATTTCAGGATGGGGCCCCAATAAGAGATATTTACCATCACCGCTGGAACCGGCGATCACAGCCGGCTCCTGATTATTTTTATAGCGAGCCAGAACAACTATTGCATCTTCTTCGTAAGCATCGAAATAGGGTCCGTCAAAATAGTACATATCCACTTCAGTGTTAAAACCCCGGTTAGCGGGATGTTCAGTTTCAAGGGTCATGGTTCCAATTTCACCCCAAGCAATCTGCCCGTACAGCGGACCGGTTGCTTTACCGTCAAATAAGCGGAGGGGGTATTCGTAGTCCGTGCCATCCCAGCGCAGAATATCAGCCGCGTAATAAGCTCCGGCGCAGCTGCCAACAAAAGAACCGCCTTCTTTTACAAAGTCAATGATTCCAGAATGGTCGGCTATATAGTTCTTATATTCTGCAGCAAAACCGCCCGGAAACCAGAGTAAATCGAAATGATCTTTTAAATCGAGGTTAACTGCATCTTTTTCATCAAAAACTTTCCACTCGATTGAGTATGCATCGAGAAAATTTTTGATCGCTTCCACGCTTTTATCCCAAACGCCCTGACCGCTATAAATACCGATTGAGAGCATTTCCGGTATTAAAACAGGGTCTTCTTCCGGTCCGGCACCCTTATTTATTTTTTCCTCTATTTCTTCCCCTGAAACTCCATCATGGTTATTTTTACTATTTTGTTCGATTGCTTCTTCATTTTCCGGGGCCTGATCAAGGTCTTCATTAACTGTAATATTTTGACAGGAGGAGAAGAGAAGGGAGGAGGCGGTGATCAGAAAAAGGATGATCGCAATTGTTGTGAATTTATTTCGCAAGCTGACATTACCTCCGCATGAGCATTTCTTTGTTAAAAATAAATAGTCTCGCTTGTATTATACCAAGAAAGACAAATATTAAACAGTAGTCAAGAACTACAAACAAAAATATAAACGGTTTTTGAGTAGACTTTAGCGCAGTATAGACAAAAGCAGAGTATTATGTGCTCAGTTATTATGTGCTTACGAAAAGATACGTAGGGAAGCAATGATTCTTAAAATACTCTTTGTCCGGGTAAGCAGTAATAATGATAGATATTTAAGAGCCACTGAGAAGCCCTGAGAGGCCTTTGAAAAGACAAAGGCATACTATACCATTACCTTGCAGGGTATCCAAGACCTTAAAGGAACCTCCGGTTGCGTTATAAGAACAGGTTGGTTAGGTAAGTTCAGGTTGACTCGGGTCGGTTGCTGTGTCGGTTGCTGGAAGGCAGTTAAATATGCATTAAAAAGCTTTTTATACTTTAGTTAACATAATATGTATTATCGGAAGTTATCGATCCATTTATGTGCCACACTTATCCTGTCCTTCTTTGCCCCCCCTGGTATTTTCTTTCATATGTTTACCCTCCAATGTTTTAATATAAGCTCAAAAGATGTGCCGCATTTAGGGCAGTTCTCCTGGTAGCGAAGAATATAATTACAGCTGCTGCATTTCAATGGTGGTATTTTTTTTCTGTCCGGCTTTTCTTTATTTTCAAGCGTTATCCCCGGTTTGTCCGGTTGGTTTGGTTTAACGTTATTTTTTGCTGACCACTCAGTATTTAAACTTAATTGTTCTTGTCTTTCTGAATCCCTATCATTTACCATTTCACTTACCGTTCCCTTGTCTTGTTCCTGGTTCTGCCTCCCTCTTTCTTTCGTTTCCTTAGACTCACCTTTTTCATTTGCTTTACCCAATTGCTGACTGTCACTATTATGACTGCTGCTTAACTGATAACCATCGTTCGGTTGAGAGTTTTTCTGCTTTTTCATATTTTTCTGAGCGTCGCTTAAATTACTATATACAGGAATGCCGCTGCGGACCCCTCCCTCAATTCCATAATATGGATCTTTTAATTCCTCAAAGAGCTGTTTAACATAAGTTTGAGTTGCTGAAGGATCACGATGGCCAAGCGCTTTTTGAAGTAGTTCAAGATTTTTAGTTTCCCTCATCAGGTTGACTGCAAATGTATAGCGTAATAAATGCGGATATACATCTTTATCAATTCCGGCTTTACGAGCCATACGTTTAACCATTTCTCTTAAGTAGCGATCTTTAAGTTGATTGCCCTTTAGGGTTGTAAAAAAGTATCCTCTGCCAGCAGGTTTTACGTTGAACCATTTTTTTAGCAAATCCAAATCAGCTTTCTCAAGCCATAGGGTGCGGCCGCTGGCTGCTCCGCTTTCTTTAACAAAAATTTTACCAGCTTCCCAGTCCAGATCACTGTCCAAAAGATTGATTACTTCACTTACCCGCAGTCCGGCTTTTAGCATCAAATTTATAATGCAGAGATTACGCAATCCTGTTGGTGCTTTAGGATTGGGCTGCCTTAAAATTGAATGCTGCTCATAATTATTTAATGCTGATGGTAATCTTTGGCGGGTAATTATTAGTCACCACCCATCCGGAACTCTTAAATGATACAGGGGATAGGAAAATGATTACGGAATTATATCTATATTCTGAAGGATCACGGGCCCCTT
>SKPU01000058.1 GCA_007119335.1 Syntrophomonadaceae bacterium | reverse complement strand
TTCATCTTGCTCTGTCTCATCTATTTCCTCTTCTAATTCTGCCTCTAATTCTGCCTCGATAGCGTCTGCTTGTTCTTCAGTGTGACCGGCCATAAAATCAGCTACCGCTCCCAAAATATCGCTAAACCAACCGACAACTTTTGCACCTTTACTAACTTTTGGGTTTGGAACTTTTTGCGCAACAGAACAAGCTGCCGAAACAGCATCGGCAGCATCTGACACATTAGCATGCCCTTCAGCATGTTGACGGTAAATAGTAGCCCGAAGTTGCCGAGCAGACATAGAAATTGCATCACGTTCACTGGTGCCTGAACCGGTACCTATTGGCGGACGAGAACCTCTACCGGAACCCCCGGAGAGAGCGTGCCCTGAAGGATCTTCATATTGATCCCCTAAAGAACTATCTGTAGGATCATGCAACTCAGGCAAACCCTCCCTGCTTCCTTCAACGAAATCTCTGCCATGCCTGTCAGGGGACGGAGCCATCGGCAAACCTTCCAATATATTACTTAGTCCTCGCTCTGGCAGGCCCTCAAAGCAGCCAAATATCTCATCTAAATCCATTTTGCCACCAATAGCATCTGTTACTCTCTCATCCAGTTCATCTGAGTCAATTTCCGGTACATTCGCGGGAGTATATTCTTCGATATCCAAATCTACTTTGTCGCCAACAGCTTCTCTAACTCTGTAACCCAGGTAATCTGGATCAGCTGCCGCTACGTTCGCTGCAGTATTTTCTTCAATTAAGGTCATGGTGGGCAGGTCCAGTGCTTCGTTGACCGCTCTAATATCTTCAACAAGTTGTCTCTTATAATCTTCCTGGAGGTAAGTTTTAAGCGTACTCCTGAGCTTTTCTCTTCCTGAAAGTCCTGGTGATGGCCCAATAGTAGGGTCTTTTATAGGACAGTAATCTTCATCAGTATCGCCGGCGATAAGATAATCATCTACTAACAGGTCCATAATTTCATCTAAAGCCCTGTTTATCACCCTGGGGTCAAGCTGGACGTGGCTGTAAGGATCTTTATTGTCTTCGTTCCCATCATCACTCTCGTTGGAATCCTGTGCGGCCAGGGAACCGGCAAAGCCAAAGGTTGCTAAAAATATGACTGCAATTAAAAAGACCGTGATTTTTACAGTCCTTCGATAATCTATGGTCTTGCTATCACAATCACACACCATTACCATCTCCTTGTTGAGATTTGTAAATTGCAAAATGCTCTATCATCCAAAAAAAGTAGGCGGGGCCGCTTGCCAGTGCTGCCATCTGATACAACCTGTCAGTTTTAGGATACTTAGCCCCTTCACTCCAGAGCTAAACTTGATCTCCAGGCATCATTCGAACCGGTCCACCCAGCGTCAAAACTGGTAATCAATGCTCATGACGGTAATCAAGGTTTCTTCAACAAGCTCAAGCTGATCCAGATCAACTATGGGCGAAACAATGGTAATAGACCATTGCCCAGTCTCCATAATCTCATCAATGGGCCTTTCTGCCTGATGTTTATTACTGGTTAGCAGCTCAAAGGTGTCGTCTTCTGCATAGGTAAAAATAACTTCTGCACGATATTGCTTAAAATCTTGCCATTCTTCAGCTTTAACATGGGCTTCTTCATACCACGTGCCGCCCATAGCTTCTCCAAGTTCAACACCACCATAAAGCAAGGTTGAATTGATTATTTCAGCAATGGGAGTTTCATATGGCTCTACAACGATTGCATCTGCTGGAAGTTCAAGGCTGGCAAGCGCTTCTTCCACAGTGCCCGGGTAAGAAAAAAACCACTGCTGTCTTATAAATAAATTCTGAAGTTCATCATCCAACCGTTTGCCCAGTTCTCGCGCCTGCTTGGTTTCTTCAAACTCAAAGCTGAATTCGGAGGGAATTGCTGCCAGTTTATCTTCCGGTATATCAGCCAACATGCTTTCCGCTTCTGCTGGCATCTCGTTTACAAAAAGAGTAGTGTATGCAAAAAACCCTCCCCCCAGGACCAGCAGTAATACTACACCGAAAACGGCAATGAGCCCGCCTTTGCCTTTTTTACGGACAGGCTTGTCCTGGGAGCGGATATGTTTCCCGGATTGGGCCATAGCCGGGCCGGGCAGCGGTGGCACGGGCCTTTCAACGGGAGGAGGGGGAGGAAATAAGTTTAATCCTTCAACCTGGCCGGCCTGAATCCACTTGTCCATACCCTCTGTCCATAGTAAATCAGCAGGGTTGATGGCACCGGTTTCAGCCATGCGGCCAAGTTCATCAATAGAAAAAGGGCCTTGCTGTTGCTCCTCTTTATGGAGATACCACTGTGCAGACATCCTTTTACTACCTCCTTTATGAACTAAATTTATGAACTAAATTGTTGTTGCCCCGGCGGCTGTTAAGTGCAGTTCACATCACTTTAGTTGCCGATTGTTTTTATAGAGAGCCCAATGTTCTTCCATCAAATTTTCATCTCCTTCCTCAAACCCTACACTAAAGGTTTGCCGGCAATTAAGATGTGAACCCGGTCACAAAAAATAAGTGTTTTTGGACACATTCGAAATTTTCAATAAATTATGGAAGCTAAAAATGCTCAAGCCTCGCCGGCCCAATTTCAAATTCTGGTCAAAGTCGCACCCAGACCTGGTTCAACCTTGAATTAGAGGCACTTAAAATACACCGCTGGTTTTAAAGATAATACTTTAGTAGAGGTGAAGTGGATATAGGTTTGCACAGGGGGACCCGGTGATATTACGGAAGGGATACATATAACATAAACCAGGAGAAATTTTTGATTGGTAAAGATACGGATAACGTTATAGAGGGCGTTCAATACATAATAAGGGGTGAAGGTGAATTTAGCTTGCTGAAGCACCAGGGCCGGCTCAAAGCAGCTCCCGGCGAAGAAGCATCAGATCAGTCAGCTTTATATTACTTTTTGATATGGTGATTAACTTTTTATCCTGCAGCTCTCCCAAGATCTTGGTTACTGTTTCCCTGGTAACCCCGGCCAGCTTTGCCAGTTCAGCATGGGTTA
>SKPU01000177.1 GCA_007119335.1 Syntrophomonadaceae bacterium | reverse complement strand
TTGGCATTATATGCTTTTTCTCCTCTGCTCCCTGCTCATGACCTGGATATAGAACGATGGTTACAATTCCACAGGGTTTCAGTAAAGTCAGGGCCTGCTTTAAACTTTGCACAACGGTCTGGTGCTTTGTGGTAATCTGCCGGTCTCCTCCCGGAAGATAACCCAGATTATACATTGCCACAGAAATCGGTTTTTGGATGTATTGAAGCAGATTCTCATGACCATCCTGAAATAAAGTAACCCATCCCTCAATTTTATGCTCTTTTAAACGATCTTCGGTTTTAATCAAAGCTTCTTCCTGTATGTCAAAAGCATAGACATGGCCGGAAGCTCCGACTTTTTCAGCCAAAAATAATGTATCATATCCATTCCCGGCAGTCGCATCAACCACATGATCTCCATTACTGATGGCAAGACCTGCATAGTGCTGAGCTAAACCGGTTATCTGTTTTAATCGTATCAAAACCTACTACCCCTGTTAAATTGATAACTTTTTAGAATCAATAATTCTCCAGTCGTGATGATATAATATCAACATCGTTTTCTAATTCTACAAATTTAAATATTTTTTCCATAATGCTGTCAGCACCGGCTCCATTATGACATACAACAGCCATACCAAGTTCAACTCTCTGCCATAGATCATGGTCCCCTGTTTCCGTAATAGAGACATTAAAACGATTTCGCAGACGCTGGACCAAGCTTTTTGTTACCTGGCGTTTTGCTTTTAAAGAAGTCGCCCCGGGGATATGAAGTTCAAGAACACAAATTGCTACACGCATAAGGCTCACCCGTTTAAAAATTTTTACCACATTCCAGTTTATATGTACCGGCGTGTCAGTTCTTCTATATAATGATCTACAGAAAACCCTTTATTTTGAATCTGCTTATATATATTTTCGACCGCTGACATCAAAGAATCATTTTTCATGTCCTGCAAACTTTTAAAATATCCGGTTCTCCTGCCTATGCGAAACATTACACGCTGCTGATCTGGCATTGAAAGATACTGATTCAGGACGCCTTTCATTTTTTCTTTATGATCAGGAAATTGGCCACACACTTCTTCCAGTAGATTTAAAATATGATCGCTGTATAAAAAACTAGTTATTCCTTCTAGCTGGTCAATAAGCAATGCTTCTTCCCTTATTACGTCATCTTCTTTTAATGGCTTAAATTCGCCTCGTTGGAAGCTATCATATAGTGGTGCTGAAGGACTTATAGCCAGGGTTCTAAACCGAATAAAGTCAGGATTAATTGTATTTAATACTTTTGCCGTATCGATAGCATGTTCCCGCCATAAGTTTTCACCGCCCAGACCAAGTATAACATATTCGCTCAAAGAAATTCCCGATTCTTTAACCTTAATTCCGGCCTCAGCTTGCTGCTTACCGCTAACTCCTTTTTTCATAAATTCCAGGACTTGATCATTTCCACTTTCCAGTCCAACATGGATCCGGGTTAAACCTGATTCTTTCAGGGAAATTAATTCTTTCACTGAACGGCGGAGCAGGGACCGTGAACGAGCATAAGTCGTAATCCTTTCAACATTTGGAAATTTTTCCTTCAAAAGATTTAGGATTTCAATTAACTGCTCAACCGGTAACAACAAGCTATCAGCATCCTGCATAAAAACTGTTTTACCCCCGTGAAACTGCCAGAAAGCAACTGAAAGCAATTCTGGATACCTGGCACTAACCATGGCTACTGTCTGCCGATTTATTTCACCATTAAAACCCATCTCTTCGGATACCGCCCTGGTTCTTTTGACTGCTTCAGAGATTGCATGAATATCATTTTTAATCTCTTCTATATCGCGCCGGCTAAATTTTTCATTTTTATAGACCGGGCAAAATAAACAGCGATTCCAAGGGCAGTTACGGGTTAAGCGCAGCAGCAAACTATTTGCTTCGTTAGGAGGCCGTATAGGCCCTTGTTGAAAAGTAACTTTGCTCATTTAGATTTAATCCTCCGGTTATACTGTCTAAAATACATTGTCAGAAAGGGCACAGTTCACTGTGCCCTTTCTGACAAATACATACAAAACTTTTTTACACGCCTTTAAAGAGCCTCGGGAAGATAGTGTTTCAACAAATCCCATAATTCCTGAGGTTTAAATGGCTTAGTCATATAACTGTCTGCACCCAGATCTATGGCTCGCTGTCTACTCTCTTCTTCGGCTTTAGCAGTGAGAACAATAATTGGGATATGACTGGTCTTTTCATTACCTTTAAGCTGTTTAAGCACTTCGAAACCGTCTACTTTAGGCATTAACAAATCAAGCAGAATTAAATCAGGATGCTCTTTGCGAACAGAATTTAATGCTTCATCGCCATCCTCAACTATTTCAATATCATACCCGACAGCATCAAGGCAGGTTCGCACTCCTAAAATAACATTTCTTTCATCTTCAGCAAGTAATACTTTTTTGGCCATAGCTTTATCCTCCTTCTTGATCTACCTCTTGCTCTCCTTCAGGCAGAGCAACAGATTTATTTTCCTGGTAAACAGGGAAAGTAAAAGTAAAAGTTGTCCCTTTACCAATTTCACTGTTGACCCATATTTCTCCGCCATGTGCCATAACAATGTCTTTCGCTATAGCCAGACCAAGGCCGACACCACCTCCGCCTTTACGGCCATCGCCGCTGACCTGAACATATTTCCTGAATATTTTCTCCTGCTGTTCTTTTGGTATGCCGGTCCCTGTGTCCTGAACTGAAAAGAAAAGGCGTTTGCCGTGCTGCCGAATGCGAACAGTAATTGTTCCTCCAGGATCTGTATAACGCATGGCATTACCAACAAGATTAGTCAAAACCCACACCGCTTTATTAAAGTCGGCAGCCACAGGGGGCAAGTTCGGTGGAAGGTCCGTGATAAGTTCAATCCCTTGTTTCTCTGACTGAAACTTCAGGGGCCGGACTGCTTCCTGGACTAAATCGGTAACATCGGTTGGCTCAGCTTCAACATAAATAGTTCTTTATTTTATATGGGATAACTCCATCAAATTGTCGAT
>SKPU01000125.1 GCA_007119335.1 Syntrophomonadaceae bacterium | reverse complement strand
TCCAACCAGGCGCCATGATTTGAGTTCCCAGTCACGGCTGGCAAAAAGCGGGACCGGGTTACCTGTTCCAAAAGGCTGCAGCTGCTCAATCTGGGCAGTTAAATCAATTTGAATCTCCGAAGGATCCAGTTCTGCGTCAATATATAGGCGCGGTTTCACCTCTCTGGCATCTAAGTTTTGCCGGGCATAGCTGTTTAACCCTTCCCGCAAAGCATCCACCTGATCGGATTGCACTGAGAATCCCGCCGCCTGGTCATGACCACCGAAACGGTCCAAAAATACTGAACAATTTGCAAGGGCAGCTGTAATATCAAACCCTTCTATACTGCGGGCCGATCCATGCCCCTGTTCGCCTTCCAGGGCAATCAGGCAAACCGGGCGATTAAATTTTTCAACCAGCCGCGAGGCAACAATGCCAATCACACCATGATGCCAGTTTTCACCGGCCAGGGTGATAATCCTGTGATCATCTTCTGCAAGCATTTTTTGGGTGGCTTCTTCAGCTTCAATTAATATTGTTTTTTCAGTTGAACGTCTAGCCTGGTTATCCTGATCAAGTTTTTCGGCTAAGATTTTAGCCTGGGCCGGATCTGTTTCTAAAAGCAACTGTGCAGCCGGCAAAGCTTCGCCCATCCGTCCGGCAGCATTAATCGCAGGGGCCAGGATAAATGAAAGCGCTGTACTTGTGATGCTCTCCACACCAAGACTGACTGCTTCGATCAGCGCATTAAAACCAACCCTTTTCATGCTGCGCAAGATATTGAGACCGGAATAAACAATATTCCTGTTTTCATCATACAGCGGTACTACATCAGCGGTTGTCCCCAGGGCAGCAAGATCAAGAAGATAATCCGGAAACGACCCCCCGGTTTTTTCCATAAGAGCAGAAGCTAACTTAAATGCAATCCCCGCGCCGGAGAGCTCTCGAAAAGGATAATCGCACTTTTCCTGCCGCGGGTTGATAACTGCGACTGCCCCCTCAATCGACTCGAGGGGTTGGTGATGATCTGTAATAATCATATCAAGGCCATTTTGAACAGCAAATTTTATTTCTTCAGCTGCGTTTATTCCGCAATCAACGGTAACCACCAGCGATGCTCCGTTTTCTTTAAACTGTTTTAATGGCTCAATATGTAGACCGTAGCCTTCTCCAAACCGGTTAGGTAAATAATATTCAACATCTGCATCCAAATAATGCAGCGCTTCAACCAAAATAGCCGTAGCAGTTATCCCGTCAGCGTCATAATCACCATGAATTACTATTTTTTCGCCTTTTTCCAGGGCTGTCAGGAGTCTCTTAACAGCTTCTTCCATGCCCAACATTTTCCAGGGCGAGTGAAACTGTTCTTTTGACGGATATAAAAAATCTCGGGCCTGGCCGGGATTGGTAATCCCGCGATTAATGAGCAGGCGGGCCACAGCAGGTGCGAGGCCGAGATCCCCGGCCAAAACAGATATAAACTCTTGATCAATATTATGATTTGGCAATATCCACTGTTTACCATTTAAACTCATGAAGGGTCCTCTTCCACCTCTTCTTTTGCAGGTCCACTTTCTTCAGCTTCGGTCTGCTTTACCTGATCGTCTTTTTGCTGTCGCACGTGTTTTTCCTGCCCTGAGTCTTCTTCCTTTTGCCCGGGTTCTTCCGGGACAGAAACAGCTTTGTTCAGTTCAGCCTCTAAAAAAATTTTTTCTTCTTTAAGGGTTTTGAACTCCTTTTCCAGCCTTTCTTTTTCATGACGAAGCTGGCGGAATGCAAATGCGCTGCGAATGCTGCGATAAAGACTGAACAAACCCATCACCAGCGCCCCGGTAAAAGCTGAGCCGAGGATCAGAAGAATCAGCGGCAGGTGGGATCGCCCGAAGATATAACTAACAGTTACCGTTTCGGTATTGGCCTGAGCAAAGATAGCAATGATCACACTGAAAACGAGACCTAATATCAAATAAAATGAGCCCACTTCATTACCTCCTCTAAGCAGCTTTACGACGCTTTAGCTTAAAATCATATTCTTGCAGGTTGAGCCACAGCGGACTGGCGATAAATATTGAAGAATAGGTGCCCACAAAAACACCCAGGATTAAGGCTATTACAAAAACAATCAGATCAAGGCTGCCAATAAAGTAGTGGAACCCAAACAACAAAGCAGTCAAAACAAATAAAGTGGTCAAGGAAGTATTGATTGAACGTACCAGGTTCTGATTAATGCTCTGGTTAACCATTTCTGCATATTCGTGCTTCTTTCTGTGTTTAATGTTTTCGCGAATCCGGTCCATAATGACAATAGTATCATTGACCGAATAACCGAACACGGTTAATATGGCTGCAATAAATGTAACGTTGATTTCCAGCTGCAGAATAGAAAATATCCCGAGCACTATAATTATATTGTGCAGCAAAGCGGTAATCGTAGCTATCGCAAACTTAAATTCAAAGCGGAAAGTAATATATGCAACCATAGCCAGGATAGCCACTGCCAGTGATAGCACTGCCTGGCGGGTCATTTCACCACCGATAACCGCTCCAACACTTTCTATCCTTAGGTCGGCCGGATCCATTTCCGGGAAACGGTCTCTGAAATCACTGATCACCGCATCACGCCGTTCTTCCTCCATATAAGGGGCTCTTACAATAACACCCTCATCAGTTGGATCTCCGGCCAGGTCTCTACCCTCGATTATCTGAACTGCCGCACCTTCCAATTCCTCAAAGGGCATCATCACTTCTTCAACTTCTTCTATTGAAAAATCTTCACCCAGATTTAACTGCAAAACGGTACCTCCAGTAAAATCAATACCAAGGTTTAAACCAAAAACGGCCAGTGATAAGACCCCGCCAACAATCAAAATCAGCGACAGCAGATAAGCTTTGCGGCGATTACCTATAAAATCAATCATGATACTTTCACCCCCACATAAGCCCCGCTTTGAATAACTCCGGCTCTCAAAGCAAGGCGCAGCAGTAAACGAGTAAGCACTATTGCGGTGAACATGCTGCAGATGATA
Organism: Syntrophomonadaceae bacterium; assembly: GCA_007119335.1. Classification (GTDB taxonomy): domain Bacteria; phylum Bacillota; class Dethiobacteria; order DTU022; family DTU022; genus B1SED10-74M. Next base: position 9 of record SKPU01000125.1, on the reverse strand, counting down.
CCGATAAAC
>SKPU01000012.1 GCA_007119335.1 Syntrophomonadaceae bacterium | reverse complement strand
TACTACCCCTTTGTTCACTGAAGGGGTAATAGTGCTGAAAGCAATTCCGGTAAAGAAGGCCAGGCCAAGGATAATTCCAAAATGGGGAGACAAAGAGTGGAGGAAGATCATTATCCCCATTGCCCCGACTCCAAGAACAAGTCCTCTTTTTGTGCCCAGGTTATCAGCGATCTTTCCGCTGAAAACTGCGATGATGGCAGTGCTTAAAAAGTAAAAACTGGAGTATAATCCGACCTCGGCCCTGCTGATTGTGAATTCATCCTGGACGAGAGGCAGCAGGGCTTTAAACCCCTGGACATTCGCAAAAACAGCTATATAAGCTGTGGAGAGTATTAAAAGAATTGCCCAGTTTTTTTGGTTCCATGCAGTTTTCCTTGAGTTTTTCATGCAGGAAACCACTGCAGTATATTTTTTTCTCTTTCGTTCATTCTCTATCCTCCAGCTATCAAAAATATCGAATGTCCAAAGTTCCACAGGTTCGCTTACAAATAAGATTATCACAGCTCAAAGAAAATTGCAGTACCTGTCTAGCCTGGAGAGATTAAATTTATTTCAGGGAAAATATTACCTTTGATTATTAAAGATGGTATACTGTATCTAAATCCAGATAACAATGAGGAATCTATGATGAATATAATCATATATGGAAAGGAGTTCGCTGCTTAGCAAGGTTTAGTATGGTTCCCGGGATAGTCTCCAAGTTAGAACGAGATATTGATTAGGGAGGTTTTAATTTGTTTCTTTTTAACCCTAAGCAGTTCGAAGGAACTCATTTAGACCAGCATTCACGGGAAATGGTTAGCAAGACCATCGACTTTTTTGAAAACAAGGGTAAAAGAAAGCTTAAAGACGATGATCGGAACCGGGTTTGGTATTCCGATTTATTAGAATTCATTAAAGAAAACCAGATCTTTTATGAAATGTTAACCCCTTCTGGGCAAGGCGAAGATAACTGCCGCTGGGATACCTGGCGGAACTGCGCTTATAACGAGGTTCTTGCTTTTTACGGTCTCCATTACTGGTATACCTGGCAGGTCAGCATTCTCGGGCTGGGACCGATTTGGATGAGTCCGAACGAGAAAGCCAGGAAACGGGCAGCTCAGCTTCTCAAAGGAGGCCATGTTTTTGCTTTCGGCCTTTCGGAAAGGGATCACGGCGCTGATATTTATTCTACAGAAATGACCCTTACCCCGCAGGAAGACGACACATACCTGGCTAATGGAGAGAAATACTATATTGGCAATGGTAACGTGGCGGAGATGGTTTCCACCTTTGGTAAAATGTCTGACACAAAGGACTACGTGTTTTTTGTGGCTAACTATCAAAATCAAAAGTACGAATTGAAAGATAACGTGATTAACTCCCAGTCTTACGTAGCTGACTTTGCTTTACGCGATTACCCGGTAAATGAAGGGTACATCCTCACCAGGGGTCAAGAGGCCTGGGATACCGCCCTCAACACCGTAAATGTCGGCAAATATAACCTGGGTTGGGCTTCGATAGGGATCTGCACCCATGCATTTTACGAAGCAATTAATCATGCTGCTAACCGCAAACTCTATGGAATGAATGTGACGGACTTTCCACATGTTAACCAGATGATGACTGATGCATACTGCCGCCTGGTTGCCATGAGGCTTTTTACCTTAAGGGCTTCTGATTATCAGCGGGTGGCCTCACCGGAAGACCGGCGCTATTTGCTTTATAACCCCACTGTAAAAATGAAAGTTACCACCCAGGGTGAACAGGTTATCGATTTGCTGTGGGACGTCATCGCCGCTAAGGGGTTTGAAAAAGACACTTATTTTGAAATGGCTACCAGGGATATTAAAGCCCTGCCCAAGCTGGAAGGCACTGTTCATGTTAACCTGGCCCTGATTGGCAAGTTCATATCCAACTATTTCTTTGATCCACAGGAATATCCCTATGTGCCTCAGCAGAGCCAGCCGGCTAACGATGACTTTTTATTTAACCAGGGGCCGGCTAAAGGATTAGGCAATGTAACTTTTCAAGATTATAATTCTGTTTATGCAAAGTGGGATTTGCCAAACGTGGAAGTTTTTAAAGAGCAGATTGCGCTTTTTAAAGAATTCATGATCAATGCCTCCCCTGATGGTGATCAGCAAAGGGACACCGATTTCCTGCTGCAAATGGGAGAACTTTTTACCCTGGTGGTCTATGGACAGTTGATCCTGGAGAATGCGGAAATATATGAATTCGAAAATGAATTGGTTGATCAGATTTTCGATTTTATGGTCCGCGATTTTACCGGTTTTGCAATCAAGCTTTACAGTAAGGCAAGCGCAAAGCATGAACAAATGGAGTATTTCAGCAAAATGCTCAAAAAACCGGTGGTCGATAATGAACGATATCAGCGGATCTGGGAAAACCATGTGTTGGCCTTAAACGGCGCTTATGAAATGAATCAATGAAGAAAGCGGTGGTAATCGTGATGACTAATCACCCCTGGATAAGGATCCGGTTCAAAACTCTTTTTGTTTTGTTTGTCAGTTTACTTCTGATGGTTTTTTTATTTACTTCTCCAGGATTTACTGCTCAATATGGTGATCTGAACAATGATGGGAAAATCAATGTCCAGGACGTAGCCCTGGTAATGCGACATGTCCTGGATGTTGAATCCTTAGATGAAAATGAATTGCTTTATGCAGATGTTAATGGTGATGGGATTGTTAACGTGCAGGATGCAGCACTGATTATGCAGAAATCCCTGCAATTAATCGACAACTTCCCTGATCTGCCGGATGCCAGGCCAGGCTTAATTAAGGATTTTATAGTTGCTGATGGTTTGTCGCCGGGCAAAAAAGTGGTTATAGTGCTGCTTGATGTAGATGATCCGCAGGAATACGATGGTAAAGTTACAATTGCTGATATCAGCTTAAGCTACAGCGATGCTGTTGGTGGGTTTGTTGGAGAGGTTAATAAAGAGGATGCCGAGCTTCACAAGGTAAAAATTGAAGAGGCAGGATAAATGCTATAAGTGTCGAACTAGATTTGTCGAGCGGGACAATCACAAC
>SKPU01000082.1 GCA_007119335.1 Syntrophomonadaceae bacterium | reverse complement strand
CTTTCTGGTCTAAAATGGCCGATAATATCGAGTGGGGGGAAAAGTGGGAAAGGGTCTTGGATGACCAAAATCCGCCCTATTTTAAGTGGTTTAGTAATGGAAAGCTCAATGTATCGGCAAATTGCCTGGACCTGCATGTAAAAAACGGAATGGGTGATAAAACAGCGCTCATGTTTGAAGGAGAAAAAGGAGATACTGTAAGCCTGACCTACAGGGAGCTGCTAAAGGAAGTCTGTAAGTTCAGCAACGCACTTAACAGCCTTGGTGTTAAAAAAGGCGATGCGATAACAATTTGGATGCCAATGATCCCCGAGGCCGTTATTGCAATGCTTTCCTGCACAAGAATCGGTGCTATCCATAGTGTCGTTTTCGGTGGTTTTAGCCCGGATGCATTAAAAGATCGCATCCAGGATTCAGGCTCAAAGGTGGTTATAACTGCCGATGGTTCAAACCGGAAAGGTAAAGTTTTACCGATGAGGAGCGCTGCTGAAGAAGCCCTCGATGAATGCCCCAGTGTGGGAAAAGTGGTCACTGTTGAAAGAAGCGGATCTCCCTATCAGCCAAAGGAAGGCCGCGATCTTCAATGGAATGCTTTAATGGAAGAAGCTGATCATTCTTTTGATCCGGTTATCATGGACGCTGAAGATCCACTATTCATACTTTACAGCAGTGGGACAACCGGTAAGCCTAAAGGAATTTTACATACAACCGGGGGCTACCTGGTTGGCGTCAATACAACCTTCCGCTACGTGTTCGACCATCGTGAGGACGATATCTATTGGTGCACTGCTGATATAGGCTGGATTACGGGACACAGCTACATAGTGTATGGTCCTCTTTCCTGTGGTTCTACTACCTTTATTTACGAAGGAACCCCGGATTATCCTGCGCGGGATCGTTTCTGGGAATTAATTGATAAATATAAAATTAATGTTTTCTATACTGCCCCCACAGCTATCCGTTCTTTTATGCGCTGGGGCAATCACTTCGTTGACGAGCATGATCTGTCCAGCTTGCGCCTGCTCGGTTCGGTTGGTGAACCGATTAACCCCGAAGCCTGGCTCTGGTACCATGAACATATCGGAAACGGCAATTGTCCGATCGTGGATACATGGTGGCAGACTGAAACCGGCATGATCATGATTACTCCCCTACCCGGAGTAACTCCTCTTAAACCAGGCTCGGCAACACAGGCCTTTCCGGGAGTTGAAGCTGATGTGGTTGATGACCAGGGCAACTCAACAGCGCCGGGGCAAAGAGGCTTTTTGGTAATTAAATCACCATGGCCGTCTATGTTGCGGACACTCCATAATGATCCGGACCGCTTTGAACACACTTACTGGAAACAATACCCCGGCCTTTATTTTACAGGGGACGGGGCTTGGAAGGATAGAGATGGTTATTTCTGGATTATGGGCCGGGTTGATGATGTGCTCAATATTTCCGGCCACCGGATTGGCACTATGGAAGTAGAAAGTGCCCTGGTAGAGCACCCCGCAGCCACAGAAGCAGCAGTAATCGGAAAAGTTCACGAAATCAAAGGTCATGCCATTACCGCTTTCGTAACTCTTAAAGAAGGCATCGAAGGCAACGATGAGCTTGTTCAGGAACTCAAGCAATATGTGGGCAAAAAAATCGGGGCAATAGCCCGCCCTGAAGAAGTATTTTTTACTCACGAATTGCCAAAAACACGCAGTGGGAAAATTATGCGGCGACTGCTCCGTGATATTGCGGAAAATAGAGATTTGGGCGATGTTACTACCCTGATGGATCCGCAGGTTGTTAAATCGATCAAAAACGGCTACAGCGAATAGCAAATAAAAGGCTTGTAGTTTGTAACCCAAGATAAATATATGCCGCTTTTGTAAAAAAAGCGGCATATATTTATAAAAAAATTAGCAGTGCGGTACAGGGACCTGCTTGCTTTAGTTTATTTTTACCCGGGCGAACTTTCTTTTGCCGACCTGGACTACCCGGCCTTCCTCTTCTAGATCTTTATCAAGTTCAAGATCATTAGAACTTACTGTTTGTCCGTTAATTTTCACCCCACCCTGTTGAATCAGGCGCCGCGCTTCACTTTTACTCTCAGCCAAACCGGCATCTACCATAACTGCTACAATCGCGGCCGGAGCTTCATATTGAAAAGTTTTTATATCGCTGGGCATCTGGCCTTTTTGAAACACCTGCTTGAAGTTGTTTTCCGCATCTTTAGCTGCATCACCACCATGATAAAGAGAAACAATTTCTCTGGCCAGGCGCATTTTAGCATCCCGCGGGTGGGTGCCTCCGTCTTTCACACTTCTAATAATTTGATCAACTTCTGCAGCAGGCAGCGTAGTAGCTAGCCGGAAATACTCCTCCATCAAGTCATCGCCAATCGACATAGCTTTTCCATATATTTGGTCGGGAGTCTCGGTCATACCGATGTAGTTGCCGAGGCTTTTACTCATTTTATCTGCACCGTTAATTCCGACAAGTATTGGCATCGTAAAAGCTACCTGCGGTTCCTGGCCATAATCACGCTGCAGCTGACGGCCCATTAAAAGATTAAACTTTTGCTCGGTTGCTCCAAATTCAATGTCAGCTTTCACTGCAATCGAGTCATAGCCCTGCATTAAGGGATAGAAAAATTCATGAATCCCAATCCCCACATTTTCCTGGTACCGTTTGTAGAAGTCTTCACGTTCCATCATTCGAGCCACAGTTAATTTCGAGGCCAGATTAATAACATCGGCAAAATTTAATTTGGATAACCATGAGCTGTTAAAAACCATTTCGGTCCGATTAGGATCAAGGATGAGAAATAGCTGTTCCTGGTAAGTGCGCGCGTTAGCCATAACTTCCTCTTCAGTAAGCTGTTTGCGCATTTCCGATCTCCCAGTAGGATCGCCAATCATGCCGGTAAAATCTCCAATAATTAAAACCACGTGATGGCCCAGGTCCTGAAATTGCCTTAGTTTGTGAAGGACAACAGCATGACCCAGATGCAGATCGGGGGCTGAGGGATCGATACCAAGCTTGCAACGCAGAGGTTCATT
>SKPU01000146.1 GCA_007119335.1 Syntrophomonadaceae bacterium | reverse complement strand
ATGATTCCCGAGCGAATGACCAGCGCCGGTGGAGCAATCGGGATGGGTCGAGCAGCACATGAGGTGGCCGCCCGCTATAGTACCCGCCGGAAGGCATTTGGTACTGAAATTAAAAGCTTCCAGGCAGTTAGCTTTAAAGTTGCTGATAACGTTACCTGCCTTGATACAGCACGAGGGATTGTTTATCTCGCTGCCCGTTCAGTGGATGCCGGTGACTCACCTGGAAAAACAAGAAGGCTTGTTTCTGAAGCGAAAAAAGTAGCCACTGAAAATGCCTGGCAGGTAGTTAACAATGCAATGCAGATAATGGGCGGAATCGGTTATACTAATGTTTATCCGATTGAAAAAATGCTGCGCGATGTTCGCCTGATCATGATTTGGACCGGAACCAATGAAATTATGGACTTGATCATTCAGCATGAATATTACAGGGAATTGGAGAAAGAAGGTTTTAAGAGCAGGGATATAGAGCTTGATGCCCCTGAGGCTGATATGGTAAATGAAAAAATTTATGAATAAGCTATTGGAAACATTAAATTAAAGGAGACAGGTAAAAAAATGGGAAAAGATCTAGTAAAGGTTGGGCTGGTGGGAACAGGGACAATCGGTGGAAGTGTGGTCGAACTTTTAAAACGTAATGGCAGTTCTATCAACGAGAAAATAGATTTTAAAATAGCCCTCGGTCGAGTGGCAGATCGGGATGTTACAAGACTGCAGGCTCTTAAACTGGATAAAAGCATGCTAACAACGGAAGCGAATGATGTTTTGGAGGATCCTGATATTGATATCGTTATTGAGTTGATCGGAGGTCTAGAGCCAGCTCGTAGCTTTATTACCAAAGCACTTGAGAACGGTAAATATGTGGTTACAGCTAACAAAGATCTGATGGCTACACACGGGGAAGAACTACTTGCCCTGGCCAGTGAAAATAATCGGAACATATTTTATGAAGCCAGTGTTGGGGGCGGCATCCCTCTGATCCGTCCCCTTAAATATAGTCTTGTTGCTGACCGGATCCAGCGCCTGGTTGGGATTGTTAACGGAACCACCAACTATATTTTCACGCGTATGGCCCAGGATGAATTGAGCCTGGAAGATGCCTTGTCGGAGGCCCAGAAATTTGGTTTTGCCGAACCAGATCCAACTAACGATGTTGAAGGCTTAGATGCGGCTTACAAGTTGGTCATTATGGCTAGTCTTGCCTTTGGTAAAAAAGCAGATTTAGAGAATATATCAGTGCAGGGTATCAGGGAGGTAACTTATGAAGATATTGTTTATGCCCGGGAAATTGGCTGCACGATAAAGCTTTTAGCAATCGGTGAAGATCTCCCTGGAGGACTTGCCTTGAGGGTGCACCCGACTCTTGTCCCCCTGGAACATCCCCTTTCTTCAGTTCTAAATGAACTTAATGCTGTTTTTGTTGAAGCTGAAGCAGTGCGGGAAGTTATGTTTTACGGGCCTGGGGCCGGTCCTCTGCCTACCGCTACAGCTGTTCTGGCCGATGTTGTCGAAGCAGCCCGGTGTATTCGCTTTGAGGTTGCCAATGGGGTGGTTGAAAGCAAATTGAAGGAAACTGAATTTGTGCCCATTGATGATTTAAAAGTTCGGTTTTACCTGCGCTTTCTGGCTGAAGACAGGGCCGGAATTTTTGCCGCCCTTGCCAATGCTTTTAGTGATGAGGGCGTAAGCCTTGACATGATCACTCAAAAACGGAGGGTTGGCAGCATGGCGGAAATAGTTCTGGTGACTCATGAAGTCAATGAAAAAGCTTTTCACAGTGCGTTAAATAAGGTGATGGATACTTCAGCTATAAAGCCGGAACCCAGCATTATCCGTCTGTTGAGCTGAACCCGCGGTTGAACCATAATTTATTTTCCATCAGGTTGGCAATTAGGCGGGGCAGTGAAGAGGGGCATATTACAGCCCGGCAGTGTAGTACTACTGTTCCAACCAGAGCTGCAGCGAAAGCTTTTCTAAAATATGCCCTGTAAAGGTTATTATAGATCTCCCCGGTCGGTTTTCCTTCTCGTTCAGCAAGGAGTAAAGCTTTTGAGGCCAGGATAGAGCTTTTAAAAGAATTGTAGAGGCCTTCTCCGGAGAAAGGTTCGATCAAACCGGCTGCATCCCCAACCAGAAGCAGGTTGTCCCGACCGGCTATTTTTAAAGGGCCGAGGAATGGGAGCGGCCAGCTTATGGGAAAAGCCCCCCCTTTTTTTATATCTGCGGGGAAAAGACGATCATAAGCTTTTTTGAGGATCCGCCGACTGGCCAAACCGCCGACCCCCTGGTTTATCCAGCCGAATCCATGAAATGACCAGCCCATACCCCCTAAAAAAGGCAGGGGGTAGAATTTCAACAAGCCCCGTTCTTCATCTTCGCCTTCCGGTTGGACATACTTCATTAGGCCCCAGCCGGTTCTACCTCGCTGGCTTTCTTTAAAACCTGAAAGAAGCGCTAAACGGCTCATCGCTCCGTCTGCTCCGACCACGTAACGGGCAGTAATTGGTGTTTCTTTAGGATCATCAGTTTCTATACGGTACAAAGGAAAGCTTTCTTTATTTCCATTAAACTCCGTTAATCTGCGCAGAGTGCTATTTTCTATAAGCACAGCTCCTTTATGGCAGGCATAACGAGCCAGGAGATGATCGAAATATTCTCTTTTAATCAGCAAACCCAGATTATCTCCTGCCGAATAATCGTAAGTTCTGCTTCTCCTTGCAACCCTGATTCGGTGGACTGGTTCAGTGAGCTCCGAGGGGAGGATCAGATCTTTTGGAAGAAGAGCCAGGGCCCTTGCAGATAAAAAGCCCCCACATGGTTTTGAGCGGGGCAGCCTTTTTTGTTCCAGGATCACAGCTGACAAGCCTGCTTCTGCGACCAGGGCTGCAGTAAGGGAGCCTGCCGGACCGGCGCCGATAACTGCAACATCAAAGCTTTTGTTTGCTGCTTTGCAGTTTAGTGCCCTTACCGTTTTGTCGTTCCGGCTAGTCATATTAGGTTACCTGTCTCCCGCCCGGTCTTTAATTTTGCCTGGCGCAATAT
>SKPU01000178.1 GCA_007119335.1 Syntrophomonadaceae bacterium | reverse complement strand
TCAGGTTTTTGATGAAATGGAACGCCTGGAAGTTTTATTCAGCAGAAGTCTGGAAACCAGTGAGATTTATGAGTTAAACAGTCAGGCCGGCCGCGAACCGGTCAAGGTTAGCCCAGAAGTTCTTTATGTTACCAAAAGGGCTTTAGAGTATGCTAAACTTACTGATGGTGCTTTTGATCCGACCATTGCGCCGATTACTGATCTTTGGGGCTTCCTGGGCCATGAATATCGAGTTCCTTCTGAACAACAGCTTGCCGAGAAACTGGCACTGGTTGACTATAAGCAATTAGAAATCGATATTGAAGAATCAAAAATATTTCTTCCCGAGGATAAAATGGGCCTGGAATTAGGCGGTATTGCCAAGGGATTTATCGTTGACCAGGCTTTAGCTGTGCTTGCAGAAAAAGGGGTGGAACATGCTTTTGTAAATGCCGGTGGTGATATAGGAGTTATTGGGAGGAGGCCGGATGGAGAAAGTTGGCGGATTGGAGTGCGCAATCCCCGGGAAGGGCAAGATTTAGTTGCTGTTATCCCCATTTCTGATCAGGCAGTGGCCAGTTCCGGCGATTATGAACGCGCTTTTGAAGAAGACGGGGTTGATTATCATCATATTTTAGATCCTGAAACCGGTATGCCGGCAAGAAAGTTGGCCAGCGTAACTATTATCGCTGATACTGTTTTGGAAGCTGACGCACTTTCTACAAGTGTATTTGTGCTTGGACCGGAACGGGGAATGGAGATTATCGAACAAAAACCCGGTGTGGAAGGTATCCTCATTACACCGGATCTTGAAAAGAATATCTCGAGTGGTTTAGAAGATATAATTGAAATAGACTAGCAATTTTACCCGCTTATATTTTTTAGAAACGGCCAATTTTGTCAGAAGGGAAATGTTTATGTCCCAGGCAGGTTTCCAGATGCGAAGCCGTTTAAATTACTTAACTTACATAGCTTTATTGATCACTTTTGCCGTGGTAATTCATACTGTGGAAGCGGCCATGCCTTTGCCAATGCCTGTTCCCGGGGTCCGAATGGGATTGGCTAATATTATTACGCTTTTAGCGCTGGTTTTGTTTGGTTTGCGCAGTGGCCTGGTTGTGGCAATCTTTCGTTCTGTTCTGGGCAGCATTTTTGTGGGGGGCCTTTTTGGGTTCGGTTTTTGGCTGAGTGTTTCTGCCGGTGTGGTCAGCTGCCTGGCCATGGCCTTTATGCTGATCCTGCGCAAAAAAGAATTGGTCAGTATGATTTCTGTGAGTGTGGTTGGTGCCGCTGTCCACAATCTGACCCAACTAACAATGGCCAGTGTAATTATTGCTAACTTTGACCTGCTGAGAGGTTATTTTCCCTTTTTACTGCTTCTTTCAATCCCAACCGGTGTTTTTACCGGCCTTGCCGCTAATTATCTCGAAGGAGTGACCGGCAGAATGATTAAGCAAAAAAGTTCAGGTATTTCAAGTTGAAGCTGATCCTGGCATCGGCTTCTCCACGCCGGGCTGAACTCCTTCGCCAGGCTGATATTTTATTTGAGGTAATAAAACCTTCTATCTCAGAAGAAGTCGGTGATGCTAATGATCCCGAAGATCTAGTCCGCCAGCTGGCCTTTAAAAAGGCGCTTGAAGTGTCCTCTCGCCTGAAAAGCGGATATGTCTTGTCTGCTGATACGATTGTTGTTTATGGGGATCAGATCCTTGGTAAGCCATCAGATCCGGATGATGCCCGGAAAATGTTACGAATGCTGAGTGGAAAACAACATACGGTCATCACCGGTTTGGTTTTAAAAGACATCTCAACTGGCTGTCAAGAGATCGGAATATCTAAGACCAGGGTATGGCTAAAGGTTTTAACGGAACAACAGATCAACGCTTATGTGGCCAGTGGTGAACCGATGGATAAAGCCGGAGCTTACGGAATTCAGGGCAAAGCAGCTCTGTTTACCGAGAAAATTGAAGGCTGTTATTTTAATGTGGTAGGGCTGCCGCTGAGCTTGCTTTTTGAACTTATGACCCGTTTAGAAGTTCCAACATGGCTTAGCGGAAAGGACGATGACAATGGATGATCAAAGTATCATGATCAAGGATATGCCCCTGGAAGAAAGACCTCGCGAGAAACTAACCCTGCTTGGAGCTACTGCTCTTTCCAACGCTGAATTACTGGCCATACTGCTTGGCTCGGGCAATAAAAACGAATCAGCTGTTCAATTAGCCACCAGAATTATTTCTAAAGAAGGCGGGTTAAGGAACCTGCCTTATTTATCACTGGAAGAACTTCAGGATAATAAAGGCATAGGTTCGGCTAAAGCTGTCATGATCAAAGCCGCCCTTGAGATGGGATGCCGGCTGGCTATGACCCCCCGTGAAGAAATGGGCAGTATAACTACTCCCCGCCAGGCCGCCGATTTATTTATGGAGGAATTGCGTTATAAGAAGAAAGAATTTTTTAAGATATTGCTGCTCAACACCAAGAACCATGTAATTTCCAAAGAAGAGATTTCAGTAGGCAGTTTAAGCGCTTCAATTGTGCATCCCCGTGAAATCTTTAGTATCCCAGTGCGAAAAAGCGCAGCTTCGGTGATCATGTTTCACAATCATCCCAGTGGTGATCCCACCCCCAGCCAGGAAGATCTTGAGGTAACCAGGCGATTAGTCGATGCCGGTAACCTCCTGGGCATTGCCGTTCGTGATCATATAGTGCTCGGAGATGGCTGTTTCTTTAGTTTTCGGGAAAAAGGTTTGCTCTAGGGGACTCTTATCAAAACAGGAATGATATGGTATTATAGCAATATAATAAACAAAGTTTTAAATAATTAAAGAAGATGAAGAGGCAGGTTTCTTGTCCTTTTTTACCCTGAAGAGGTATTTAGAAAAAATGTTTAAAAGCCTTGAAAGGGCTTAATAAATAAATCTTTTTATGGTTTATGATAGCGAAGTGTTAATATGGCGGTAATAGAAAATAAATTGAAACAGCTGCTGCCGCAGGTGCAAAAACCAGCACGCTATATGGGCAATGAATGGAATGCTTTTCATAAGGATCATTCTCTTGCAGC